>JAPPKP010000055.1 GCA_028819955.1 Rhodospirillaceae bacterium
GGCTCGATGGCGATCTCGGGCCACACCGCGATGACCCACACCCTGCCGAGGCCGGGGCTGGTGCTGCTGCCTTACCCCGACCCGTACCGGCCGCGCTTCTCGGCGGACGAGGTGCTAGACATGCTGGACTACCAGTTCGAGACCACGTGCCCGCCGGAGCAGGTCGCCGCCGTCTTCATCGAGCCCGTGATGTCCGATGGCGGGCTCATCGTGCCTCCCGCCGGCTTCCTGAAGGCGCTGGAGGAGCGCTGCCGGCAGCACGGCATTCTCACGGTGCTGGACGAGGTCAAGGTCGGCTGCGGGCGCAGCGGGCTGTTCCACGCCTTCAGTCACGAGGGGCTGACCCCCGATCTGGTGGTGCTGGGCAAGGGGATCGGAGGCGGGCTGCCGCTCTCCGCCGTGATCGGACCCGCCGAGGTGTTGGACCACCGCCCGGCATTCGCCATTCAGACCACCGGCGGCAACCCGGTCTGCACCGCCGCGGGCCTCGCCGTGCTACGCACCATTCTCGACGAGGACCTGCCGGCCCACGCCGCGCGCATGGGCGAGAAGCTGGCGGACGGCCTGCGCGCGCTCGGCCAGCGGCACGCGATGATTGGCGACGTGCGCGGGCGCGGCCTCGCGATCGGAGTCGACCTGGTGCGGGACCGCGAAAACAAGGCGCCTGTCGATGCCACCACCACCGCCAAGGTGATCCTGCGCGCCTACGAGCTTGGCGCGAGCTTCATCTACGTCGGTCTTGCCGCCAACGTGCTGGAAATCACGCCGCCTCTGAACCTGAGCGACGCAGAATGCGAGGAAGGGCTCGCCATCATCGACCAGGCCCTCACCGACGTCGCCGAAGGCCGAGTCTCCGACGAGGCGGTCCAGGCCTACATGAATTGGTGAGTGGCCTTCACACGAGGAGCGTGTCGACGCGATGCGGGCCGTGACAGGGGTTGGAAATCCGGGCTAACGTCGGAGCGGATGACTTGAGCGTCATTTCCCGAATGAACGAAAGAATTTCGTCAGAACAACTGACGTGGACAAGAAGGGGAGGACAACGATGTCGAATATGAACAAGTTTGCGCTAGGGATCGGCGCCGCTGCACTGGCCGGCGTCCTTGCCGGGGCGCCCCTGGATGTAAATGAGGCGCACGCCTGGTCGTTGGAAGAGGCGGCCAAGCCCTATGCAGGATCGGAAGTGCGCGGGATTTGCGACGGTTACGCGCCGTGCATGTCCTACGTCGCCCTGACCGACGAGTTCGAGCAGCTCACCGGCATCAAGGTGAACTTCGAGATCGCCGACCTCGGAGCGATCCAAACCCAGTTCCTGACCGATCAGATAACGGAATCGCAGTACTACGATCTGGTCGAGGTCATTTCGTTCTCGACGGGCGTGTTTCCGGCCCACGGTTTCGTCTACGACTGGTCGACCTTCACCGACAATGCCGCACTGAAGGACCCGGACGTCAACTTCGCGTCCGATCTCATCCCCGCGCTGTACGAGGTCTCCACTCTATTCGACGGCAATCTCTATAGCGTGCCGACGAAGTTCGTGCTGGCCTTCATGGTCTATCGGCACGACCTCGCGACCGACGAGGAAATGGCCAACTTCGAAGCGGCATACGGTTACGCCATGCCGCTACCGCCGACCACTTGGCAGCACTACCACGACCTCGCGGCCTTCTACACACGCGCCAAGGGCGAGACGCTGGCCGGTCAGGTGTTGGAGAGCGACTTCTACGGCACCATCGTGCCGTTCAAGCGTCACATCGCCGTGCTCTATGACTACGAGCGCATCCTGATCAACATGGGTGGCCGCTTCACCGACGAGAACGGAAACGTTGCGATCGACGAAGGCGACGCCGCGGTCGAGGCGCTCGAGTTCATGCTATCGCTCAGGCCTTATTCCAATCCCGGCTACATGGAGGCGACCTGGGACGAAGAATACGCGGGGATGTGCGCCGGTAACCTGTTCCTGATATTCACCTGGGGCGATACCACGCCCTACCTCGAGATCCCGGCGGACTGCCCCGGTTCGGTCGGAAAGATGACCTATTTCGCGCATCCCGGCATGGGGCTCTCCATCGCCGAGGCCAACAACTGGATGATTCCGAAGAGCGCCAAGAATCCCGAGGCCGCGTTCCTCTTCGCACAGTGGATCAACCGCAAGGACATCCAGGCGCGGACCATGCCCGCGGGCGGCAACCCGACCCGGAGCGACGTCTACGAGATGCCCGAGTGGAGCGCTCCGGACTGGGTCAACATCCAGCGCGACCAGCTCTATCACTCGCTCGTAGAGAACGACAAGCTGCTGGCACGGCCGAATCCGCCGACCTGGCTCGCCTGGACGGAGATCTTGACGGAGGAGCTCTCCAACGCTGGGGCGGGAAACCAGGATGCGGCGACCGCCATCGCCAACATCGCGGAGCGCATGCGCGCCGCGGCTGAGCAGTAGGAGCGGAAGCGTCGCGGCCTAGGGAAGCCTGCTTCAGGGATCCCGATCCGGCCTTCGGGACCCCGGCCTAGGCCTGCATTGTGTGTGGCGTTCAGTCCCTGGTGTTGCGCTCGGCAGCACCGGGGCGGCCGTGATCGCTGTGGCGCAGCGTGACCGGGGCTTTAGGCCTCTTTGCTCCTGAGTTCCGAGAAGGGCTTTCTAATGGCAGACGATTCTTACGATGCGATCATCGTCGGCGCGGGTCATAACGGGCTGGTCGCTGCCTTCTACCTCGCGCGCGCCGGGCGGAAGGTGCTGCTCTGCGAGCGCCGATCCTTCGTCGGCGGTGCCTGCGCCACCGAAGAGCTGTTCGACGGCTATCGCGTGTCCTCCTGTGCCTACGTGATGTGGAAGCTCGAGCAGAAGGTGCGCGACGACATGGGGTTGGACAGGCGCGGCCTGACGATGCACCTGATCGACCCGCCGGTATTCTTCCCCTACGAAGACGGCTCGCACGCGTTCCTGCATTACGATCTGGAACGCACGGTTGCATCGATCGCGCGGCTGAACAGCCGCGACGCCGAACGCTTCCCCGATTGGGTGGCGCTTTGGACCCGGGCAACGGGGCTGGTGCAGCCCTATATGCTGACCGATCCGCCGACACTCTCCGACGTTTGGGAGCGCGCCAAGGCCAGCGGCGATGAGGCCGTCCTGGAGCGCTTTCTCACCAGCTCGCTCGTCGATCTTGCGGCCGACTATTTCGAGGACGAGCGTGTGCGCGCCATGATGCTCTACGTGCAGGATATTGCCGACCCCTACGCGCCGGGCAGTGCCTGGGCCGAAGTCTTCTTCCAGTTCGGTGCAGCGGGCGGACACGGCTTCTACGTCGTCGAAGGCGGCATGGGTTCGATCACACGTTACATGGCCGAGGCGGTGGGGGAGCAAGGCGGCGAAATCCGTTGCGACGCGCCGGTCGCGCAGGTCCTGGTGGAGGGCGGCAAGGCCGCTGGCGTGCGCCTTGAAACGGGCGAGGAGATCCGCGCGAACATCGTCGTGTCGAACGCCGATCCCAAGCGCACCTACCGCACGCTCTTCGCGCCCGACGACCTGCCCGGCGATCTCGCCAAGCGCGTCGAGCGGCTCAAGACCGGAACCGGCTACTTCAAGTTTCACTGCGTGATGGACGCAGTGCCGGATGTCTCGGGCTATGTGCCCGGTTATGACGGCCCGCCTGTCTCCTACATCATGATTGCGCCGAGTCTCGACCACTACGCGCGGGCGGGGGCCGAGATGCGCGCGGGCGAGCCGTGCAGCGAGCCCATTTGCCACCTTCAGGTGCCGACGCTCTACGACAACACTCTGACCGACAAGGGCGGCCACATCTGCTCGATCTGGGGGCTCTATGCGCCGGCGCGCCTGGCGGAGGGAACCTGGGAAGAGCGGCGCGAGGAGGTGGGCGAGCGCCTCATCGATTACGTGACCCGCTTCATTCCCAACTTCCGTTCCGCAATCCGCGAATGGATGTTCATGAGCCCGTGGGACATCGAGCAACGAGCCGGCATCACGGACGGTGCGATCCGCCATCTCGACGTGGTGCCGAGCCAGTTCCTGAACGGGCGGCCGAGCTATGACACGCCGATCGGGAACTTCTACCTCTGCGGCGGGGGCACGCACCCGGCCGGCGAGGTGACCGGCGCGCCGGGCCACAATGCCGCCCATCACATCATGCGGACCAACGCCTGAGGACCTTGGAGGCCCTGGGTCTCGCCGGAGCCGCCCTGCATGAGCGCATCGTTCCCGGATCAGGCGAGGGTGGTGATCGTCGGCGGCGGGATCGTCGGCTGCTCGACGGCGTACAACCTCGCGATCCGCGGCTGCCGCGACGTCGTCCTGCTGGAGAAGCACAAGCTCACCTCTGGCTCGACGTGGCATGCGGCAGGCGCGGTCGGCCAACTGCGCACGAGCGCCAATGTCTCCTGGCTGCTCGGCCGCTCGGTCGAAATCTACAGCCGGCTGGAGGAGGAGACCGGCCAGGCCACGGGTTGGCACCAGAACGGCTCGCTTCGACTCGCGACCAACGCCGATCGCCGCGCCGAGTACGAACGGACCGTGACCACGGCGCGCTCCTACGGCCTGGAGATGGAGATCGTCTCGCCCCGCGAAGCGAAGGAGCTGTTTCCCCTGCTCGACGTGAGCGACCTGGTTTGCGCCGCCCACGTCCCGAGCGATGGGATGGCGAGCCCTTCCGATGCGGCCATGGCGCTGGCGGCGGGCGCGAGGATGAACGGAGTCCACCTGATCGAGGACACCAGGGTCACCGGTTTCGAGACGAGCGGGGGTGCTGCCTGCGGCGTGATCACCGACAGGGGAACGATTCGCTGCGAGTACGTGGTCAACTGCGCCGGCATCTGGTCGCGCGAGATCGGGCGGCTCGCCGGCGTCAACGTGCCCATCCAGCCGGCCTACCACCAATACATGGTGACGGAGCGGATCGAGGGGCTGACCCGCGATCACCCGACCATTCGCGACCCGGACAAGCTGACGTACTTCCTCGAGATCGGCGGCCTCGCCGTCGGCGGCTACGAGCGCAATCCCAAACCGTATCGCACGCGGCCGATCCCGGACGGCCACGAGTTCAAATTGATGCCGGAGGACGTGGATCACTTCGAGCAGCTGATGATCCCGGCGATGGAGCGAATTCCGGCGCTGGAAACCGTGGGCGTCAGGCAATGGTTCAACGGCATCGAATCATTCACCGAGGACGGCATGTTCATCCTCGGCGAAGCACCCGAGCTTCGCCGTTTCTTCGTCGGTACCGGCTTCAACGCGTTCGGCATTGCCTCGGCCGGCGGTGCCGGCTATGCGCTGGCGGAGTGGATTCTCGAAGGCCAGCCGCCGGTCGATCTGTGGGCCGCCGACATCAGGCGCTTCGGCGCCTATCACGGCTCGGACGATCAGGTGTGCTCACGCTCGCTGGAGGGCCAATCCCATCACTTCACGATTCGCTGGCCGCACGAGGAGATGGATGCGGGCCGCCCCCTACGGCTAAGCCCGATCCATCACAAGCTCGCGGCCCGGGGCGCCTGTTTCGGAACCAAGTTCGGCTGGGAACGCCCCAACTGGTTCGCGCCGCCGGGCGCCGAGGCAAGGGATATCGTCTCCTTTGAGCGGGCCAATTGGTTTACGCATGTCGGCGAGGAGCATGCGGCCTGCCGCGAGGCCGCCGCGCTCTTCGACCAATCTTTCTTCGCGAAGTTCCTCATGGTGGGCCCTGATGCCGAGACCGTGCTCCAGACCATCTGCGCGGGCGACGTGGGCAAGCCGAGCGGGCGGCTGACCTATACGCAGATGCTTAACCCGCGCGGCGGGATCGAGTGCGATCTGACCGTGTCGCGGTTCGGCGACGACGCGTTCTACATCGTCACGGGCACCGGCTACGCGACCCACGACTTCGCCCACATCAGGCGTCATATCCCAGAGGACGCACGGGCACAGCTGGTCGACGTCACCTCGGCCTACGGCACGCTCAGTCTCATGGGCCCGGAGGCGCGCACCATCCTCGCCGCCGTCGCCGAGGGCGAGAGCGAGAACGTGAGCTTCCCCTTCGGCCATTGCCGCGAGATTTTCGTGGCCGGAGCGCCGGTCCGTGCGCTACGCGTGACCTTCGTCGGCGAGCTCGGCTGGGAGCTCCACGTTCCCTCCGAATACATGTGCACCGTCTACGACGCGCTCTGCGAAAGCGGCGGCACTGTGGGGCTCAGGGATGCGGGCTACCGCGCCATCGACTCCCTCCGCCTGGAGAAGGGCTACCGCGTCTGGGCCACCGACATAGGGTCCGACTACACACCCGACGAGGCGGGGCTGGGCTTCGCCGTATCGCTGAAGAAGGAAAAGGATTTTGTTGGGCGGGCGGCGGTCGAGCGGCAGCGCGGCTCGCCGCTCGCGAAGCGTCTGGCGACTTTCACGGTGGACGATCCCGAGGCCATCCTCCTGGGGCGCGAGACGATCTACCGGGACGGCGAACGGGTCGGATACCTGAGCTCAGGCGGCTACGGCTACACGGTGGGAAAGAGCATCGGCCTCGGCTACGTGCGTAACGCGGCGGGGGTCGACGAAGACTATCTGCTCTCCGGTCACTACGAGATCGAGGCCCGCATGCGCAGATTCCCGGCGACGCTTCACACGAGGGCGCTTTACGACCCCGAGAATGCCCGCATCAAGTCCTGAGCCGAGGAACTCTGCTCAGAAGTAGCAAAGACCGCCGCAGACGTTGATCGACTGACCCGTCACGTACTTGCCGCGCTCGCTTGCGAGGTAGACCGCCATGTCGGCAATTGTCTCGGGCGGCAGGATTTCCTTCAGCATGTTGAAGCGCATGCTCTCGTCATAGAACTTGTCGTAGGACTCGCCGGCATCCGCCGCCATGGATTTGTGCAAACTCACCGCCATCGGCGTCTCGACCCAGCCCGGACAGATCGCGTTGGACGTAATGCCGTGCTCTCCGAGCTCAGCCGCGATGCAGCGGATGAAACCAATGAGCCCGTGCTTCGAGGTGTTGTAGGCGCTCCACTCGGCGTCCGCGGTCTTGGCGTTGGTCGAGGCGTTGTAGATGAGCGCGCCGCCGGTGCCCTGCTGCTTGAGCGTCGGCACCGTGTGCTTGGTGACGAGGAAGGGAGCTTTGAGGTTGGTATCGATCACCCAATCCCAGAAGGACTCCTCCATGTCCTCGACCTTGCCCAGGTCGCAGACGCCGGCGTTGTTGACGACGATGTCGATCCCGCCGAGCCGCGCAATCGCCTCGGCACACATGGCTGCGATGGCGCCGCTGTCGGTGAGGTCTGCGGCAACGGGGAAGGCCTTCCCCCCTGCGGCCGTGATTTCGTCGACCGTGCCGGCGCTCTTCTCAGCCGTTCGCGCGTGGGTTGCGATCGTTGCGCCCTCACGCGCCAGGGCAAGAGCAATCGCCTTGCCAATACCGCTTGCTGCGCCAGTTACCAGGGCGCGCTTTCCCGCGAGTTGGCAGTCCATGACATCCTCCGCCTTAGTCTGTCGGCTCCTGGCCGGCAGGTTAGCAAACTCCCGACCCCCGCACTCCAGACGAATCCGCGCTAGGCTGGGCGAAAAAGGACCGGGGCAATGCCACAAACTCTCCCGAGCGAGGCGGAGATCGTGATCATCGGCGGCGGCATCGTCGGGTGCAGCATCGCCTATCACCTCGCGAGCATGGGCAAGACCGACGTACTGCTGCTCGAGAAGTCAGGCCTCACCCATGGCGCGACCTGGCATGCCGCCGGTGTGATCGGCCAGCTGCGTCCGTCGCGCAACGTCACGCGCATGCTCGGACTCACGGTCGCCCTCTACGACACGCTCGAGGAGGAGACCGGTCAGGCGATCGACTGGAAGCAGGTGGGCAGCCTTCGTATCGCGTCCTCCAAAGACCGGATGCTCGAATACAAGCGGGCCGCCACCACGGCCAAGAGCTTTGGGCTCGACATGCATCTCCTGGGCCCGAAGGAGACGCAGGAACTCTTCCCCATCATGAGCCTCGATGGCGTGGAGGGGGCCGCCTACATCCCGTCGGACGGCTACGTCGACCCCGCGAGCGCCACCCAGGCGCTGGCGATCGGCGCACGCGGACGCGGCGTGAAGATCGTCGAGGGCGCGGAGGCGACGGGCTTTTCGCTGGCCGGCCGTCGCGTGCGCGCGGTGCAAACCGCGGCCGGCTCCGTGCACACAGAGACCGTGGTCAATGCCGCCGGCATGTGGAGCCGTGAACTCAGCCGCATGGTGGGCGTCGCCGTGCCGACGGTCGCGTTGGAGCACCAGTACATCGTCACCGAGCCGATCCCCGATTTGCCTCCTGGCATGCCCACGGTGCGCGATCCCGATCTGCTCGCCTACTGGAAGCCCGACGTGGGCGGCATGGTGGTGGGCGGCTACGAGCCCGACACCGTGCCCTTCGGCTCGGGCGGCATTCCGCCGGGCTTTGCCCAGCAGCTTCTGCCGGAGAACTTCGACCGCTTCGCGCAGATCGCCGAGCGGGCGGCCAGCCGCACGCCGGTTATCAACGAGGTCGGCGTCCGCCAGCTCATCAACGGCGCGATTCCCTATTCGGCGGACGGCGAGTTCGTCATGGGCCGGGCGCCGGAGCTCGACAACTATTTCGTCGCGAGCGGCTTTCTCTACGGCATCGCGGGCGGGCCCGGCGCGGGCCGCATGATGGCGGAGTGGATTATCGACGGCCGGCCAAGCCTCGATCTCTGGTCGCTCGACATCCGGCGCTTCTCGGCCCACCACCACACGCGCTACTTCCTGGACAGGCGCGCGGTCGAGCTCTACGGCAAGCACTACACGATGAAGTGGCCGATCGAAGAGCCGGAGTGCGCTCGGGTCATACGCCGCAGTCCGCTCTATTGGATGCTGAAGGAGAGGGGCGCTGTGTTCGGCAGCAAGGCGGGCTGGGAACGGGCGAACTGGTTCGCCCCAAATGGAGTCGCGCGACGCGACGAGCCCTCGTTCGGCCGCGCGAACTGGTTCGAGATCGTGGCCGAAGAGCATCGAGCGGCGCGCGAACGCGTGGCGGTGATCGACCAATCGTCGTTTGCCAAGATGGAGGTCTGGGGCCCGGGTGCGCTCGATTGCCTGCAGCGGCTGGCGGTTGCGGACTTGGACCGGTCGGTCGGCCATGCGGTCTACACTCAGCTCTGCAACGAGCGCGGCGGGATCGAGGCCGATCTCACGATCAGCCGGATCTCGGAGGATCGCTTCTACGTGGTCACTGGCACCGCCTTCGGGCAGCACGATTTCGGCTGGATCGCGAGCCATCTTGCAGATGACGGTGCGATCACGTCCATGGACGTGACCGCGGCCTACGCGGTGCTGCATGTCTGCGGCCCGCGTTCGCGCGACCTGCTGCAGAGCATCGCCGACAGCGACCTCTCCCCCGGCGCATTCCCGTTTGCCCGCTGCCGGGACATCGTCGTGGGCGCTGCGCATGTCCGCGCGATCCGGTTGTCATACTCGGGCGAACTCGGCTGGGAGCTGCACGTGCCCTCGGAATATGCGTGCCACGTCTACGAGCTGCTGTGCGACGCCGGGCGCGAGCACGGGCTTGCCGACATCGGCTACCGCGCGCTCGATACGCTCAGGATGGAGAAGGGCTACGTGGCCTGGGCCGCCGACATCTCACCGGACTACTCGCCCCATCACGCCGGTCTTGGGCGCTTCGTCTCCCGTAGCAAGGGCGATTTCATCGGGCGGGAGGCGCTGGAGCGCATCAAGGCGGAAGGACCGGAGGAGACGCTCTGCCTCTTCACCCTGGAGCAGCCGGCGGATGTCTTCGGGGGCGAGGCGATCCTGCGCGCCGGGGCCGTTCTCGGCGTGACGTCGAGCGCGAACTTTGGCCATACGATTGGAAAGGCCATTGCCATGGGCTACGTTCCGACGGCGGAGGCGGGGCACCAAGATTACGAGATCGAGGCGTTCTCGCGGCCGGTTCCTGCCATGCGCCACGATGAGCCTCTCTACGATCCGAAGGGGACGCGTCAGCAGGCCTGAACGCTCTAAAAGAGCAAGAAGATGACGGTGGAAGACCTCGTTCGTGCCAAGGTGGCCGAGGTTCCGGTGTTCGGGCCTGAGGCCGAGGTCGGTCAGATCGTCCGATTGGCCAGCATGACCAACCAGAGCTTCAAGGTCGCCATCGACGGGCGCGACTACGTGCTGCGGATCGCGGGCCAGGGCACCGAGGAATACATCGATCGCGAGGCGGACGAGCATGCCGCTCGGGTGACGGCGCAAATCGGCGTCAGCGCGCCGCTCGTCTACTACAGCCGGGAACGCGGATTGCAGGTGACGGCGTTCATCGAGAACAGCGCACCGATGAACCCGGAGGTCTTGAGCGACCCGCACGCGCTCAGGCTTGCCGCCGACGCCTTCCGCCGGCTGCACACGTGCGGAACGTCCTTTCTCGGACGCTTCAGCAACTTCGAGAAGATGGACGAGTACCTCGACGTTCTGCGCCGGCACGATGCCCGCCTGCCGGACGGATACGTCGAAGCCAAGCAGGACGCCGAGACGGTGCGGCAGGCGCTCATCGAGGCCAACATCGCGCTCGCGCCCTGTCACAACGATCCCGCGCCGGAGAACCTCGTCTACACCGGAGATCGGGTTTACATCCTCGATTGGGAGTTCTGCGGCAACAACGACCCGATGTGGGATCTCGCGGACCTCTCGGTCGAGGCCGACTTCGACGACCAACAGGATGCGATCCTGCTGGAAGCCTATTGCAACGGCCCGCCGTCCAAGGCGATGGAGGCGCGGCTGGTGATCTACAAGGCGATGGCCTTCCTGCTCTGGACGCTGTGGGGCGTGCTGCAGGAGGTCAACGAGAACCAGGCGCCCGCGTATTATTTCGCGAGCTATTGGGACTACGCGATGGATCGCTTTACGCGGTCCAAGGCGATCATGGGCCGGGAAGATTTCGGGGCGCTGCTCGACGCGGTGCGCAGTGGCGACGCGGGTTCTGCATGAGCAACGGTTCAGCGAGTGGTGGCGTCCTGGCCGATTCCGCATCGACCAGAACCTTCCTCTGGGTCTGCATGGGCCCGGTTCTCGTGTTCCTGATTGTCGTGGCGATCGCGCCCATGACGCTTGCGATCGTGGACAGCCTGCGCGAACTCTCGCTCACCAGCCTGACCAAGCGCGGCCAGTTCATCGGGCTCGACAATTATCGCGATCTGATCGCCACCGATTCCAAGTTCTACGCCGCGATCGCGCATACGGCGATCTTCATGGCCGTCGTGGTGCCGGTGGAGTTCGTGCTCGGCCTGATGATCGCGCTCTGGCTCAATCGCGCGTTCGCCGGCCGCCGCCTCGTGCTGACGATCATCATGATCCCAACCATGATCGCGCCTGTGGTGGTCGGCATGATCTGGCGCTTCTTCCTGATGCCGAGCTTCGGCGTGCTTACCGTCTACCTCAATAGGATCGGCCTGTTCGAGGAGACGAGCGTGTTCTCCGGCCCGGTGACCGCGTTCGGCGCCTTGATGATCATCGACATCTGGGAGTGGACCCCGTTCATCATGCTGATCATGCTGGCGGGGCTCTCAGCGGTCCCGAGAGCGCCGATCGAGGCCGCAACCCTCGACGGCGCGTCGCGCTGGCAGATCCTGCGCCACATCGAGCTCCCCATGCTGGTGCCGCTGATCATCATCGCGCTCATGCTGCGCGCGATCGACGCGAGCAAGATCTTCGACACGATCCATGTGCTGACAGGCGGCGGGCCAGGAAACGCCACCGAGGTTATCGCCACCTTCGCCTATCGTACCAATTTCCTGACGTGGAACCTGGGATATGGTGCGGCGGTCTGTCTGGTCCTTGCCTTCGCGTCGCTGGTGGTGGCGGCGCTCTTCTACAAGATCGTCAGCGGCAAGGCGCCGACTCAGGAGGCTGCCTAGATGCTGCGCCGCAACTGGGTCACCTTTCTCATTCCTCTTGTCCTCTTGTTGGGCGTCGCGCTGATTCCCTACATCTGGATTCTGCTCGCGAGCTTCAAAGAGCGAGTGGACCTGATCACGCGCGATCCGAAGTGGATATTCGAGCCCACGGTCGTGAACTACGTCGAAATCTTTGGGAAGGGGTTCGACGTATTTCTCTTGAACTCGATCATCATCGGGTTTTCGAGCACCGCGTTGACGGTGGTCGTCGGCACGATGGCGGCCTACGGCTTCTCCCGTTTCAAGATACCGGCGGGGAACCACCTGTTCTTTCTGATCCTGGCGACCCGGCTCGGGCCGCCGGTCGCTTACGCCTTGCCGATGTACCTGGTTTTCGACGCCTTCGGCCTCGTCAACACCCACTTCGCAGTCATTCTCGCTCACGGGACCTTCAACCTCGTCCTCGTGGTGTGGATGATGCGGTCGTTCTTCAACGACGTCCCGCGTGAGATCGAGGAGGCCGCCTACCTGGACGGCTGCGGGCATTTTCGGGTGTTCTGGCGCTTCGCGATCCCGATGACCTACCCCGGTCTCGTGGCGGTCATGATCTTCGTGCTCATCTTCTCGTGGAACGAGCTGCTGTTCGCTCTGATCCTTTCGGGCGGGGAGACGCGAACGCTTCCCGTTATGATTCCCTCCCTGGTGCTGCACACAGGAACGCTCTGGGGCCAGGTCGCCGCAGCCTCGATCGTTCAGAGCATCCCCGTGCTCATCTTCATCTTCTTCATCCAGAAAAAGCTGGTGCAGGGCCTGACCTTCGGCGCGGTCAAGGGCTGACGCTGGAAAGACAGATTCCGGTCGCTCAGGCGCGCAAACGCTCGCCCGTTGCGGTATCGAACGCGAGCACCTTCACTGGATCGGTAACGAGCCTGATTGCATCGCCATAGCGGACCGCATCGTTGCGGATCGTCTTGGCGGTCAGCGGCGGCCCCTGGGACGAAAGCTCGAGGATCGTCTCGGCGCCGAGATGCTCGACGGCCTCGACCCGGCAATCCATCGCCACCCCGTCGCTCACCGTGCCGAGCGTGAGGAACTCCGGTCGAATCCCGAGCGTGACGGCGCGTGCCTGCGCCGCAGCATGGGTGGGCGGCAGCCCGAGCGTGAGCTCGCCAGAGCGAAACACCAAGGCTCCCTCGCCAGGCTCGATCACGCCATCGATCAGGTTCATCGTCGGGCTGCCGATGAAGCCCGCGACGAACTTGTTGTCCGGATTGTCGTAGACGGCGAGCGGCGTGCCGATTTGCTGGATGCGCCCTTCGTTCATGACGACGATGCGGTCCCCCATGGTCATCGCCTCGGTCTGATCGTGCGTCACGTAAATCATCGTCGCCGAGAGCCGGTGGTGAAGCTTGATCAACTCGCCGCGCATCGCCATGCGCAGCTTGGCGTCCAGATTGGATAGCGGCTCGTCGAACAGGAAGACTGCCGGGTCCCGCACGATTGCCCGCCCCAGCGCGACCCGCTGCTGCTGCCCGCCCGACAGGGTCTTGGGCTTGCGCGGCAGCTCCTCGGTGATGCCGAGGATCGTCGCCACGTCCTGAATGCGACGGTCAATCTCGTCGCGGGGCACTTTCTTCAGCTTCAGGGCGAAGCCCATGTTGTCGGCGACCGACATGTGCGGGTAAAGGGCGTAAGACTGGAACACCATCGCGACGTCGCGGTCCTTAGCGTGGACGCTGGCGACATCGCGATCGCCGATGAAGATGCTTCCCGAGGTGACCGCCTCCAACCCCGCGATCATCCGCAAGCATGTCGTCTTGCCCGAGCCCGAGGGGCCGACCAGGACGACGAACTCGCCGCTTTCGATGTCGAGATCGACAGCATCGACGGCGGCCACGGCGCCGAAGCGCTTGGTAAGGCCCTCAAGCCGCACCGCCGTCATCACAAGGCTCCGAGATAAATCAATTCGGCGGCCACGAAGATCGCCACACCCCAGAACCGGACCTCGCCGGGCGTGAGCCAGCGTTTGCGCGTGTTCCAGATCCCCAAGAGGACCTGAAACGGGGCGCAGACGGCAAAAACGATGATGTGCTCAAACACGGCGACGCCTACGGAGCGTTCTTGTCCGTGCGGAGGACGAACAAGAACGGCACGCTTGCGATCAAAGGGAAAGCGAACAGGCCGATCGGCACGACAATGAAGGGCGAGATGTCGGCCTCGATCATCGCACCGCAGCCGACAACAACCAGGAAGGAATAAAGAACGGCCCAGAGCGAGGCGCGAAGGTTGGGACGATCGAGAGGCATTGTGTGAGCACCTCGCTCAGTGCGGCTCGGCTTGCCGGCGGGCGCTTGTTGGGCCGCATCGACCATAGCATCGGGCCAAGATGCGGTATACCGCCGCGGCTGGGGGGCGGTACGGAACGCCTCGACGCGGCACGGTGCGTCGTTACACTGGCCATCGCCAAACGATCGCCGAAAGGCCTCTTGCCGATGGGGTCTGCGGCGCACGATCGCGCGCCGGGAACGGTCATCGGCAACGGGAGACGGGCCCGCGACACATGACCCAAAAGCCCACATCGGATGACGAGGTCTACTCGCTGATCGGCGGCGCGCGCGGCATGGAAGCGCGCAGTGGCGACGCGATCGAACGAGCGCGGGCGTTACCGATCTGGTCCGGCACGGTCGAACCCACGCTGCTGAGCGGGGGCTTGAGCAACATCAACCTGACGGTGGATGACGCCGGCGAGCGCTACGTGATCCGGGTCGGCGAAGACGAGCCCGTCTTCGGCGTCTTTCGCGACCACGAGCTCCTGGCCTTTCGCGCGGCTCATGCGGCAGGTGTGGCGCCCGAGGTCGTCTATGGCGAACCGGGTCTCATGGTGATTCGCTTCATCGAAGGCCGCTCGCTCATGCCGGCCGACGTGCGTGAGCCGGCGCGTCTCACCGAGGTGGCCCGTCTCTTCCGCCGACTTCACGGCGAAGCACACAAGCATCTGGATTCGACGGGATTCATGTTTTGGCCGTTCCAGCATCAGCGTTCGCACATTCGGCTGCTGCATCGACGCTCGGATCGACTTTACGAGCGCTGGCGCGGCATGCTGCCGGGCCTCGCTGCGGCGAACGAGGAGCTGGAACACGCGCTCGGCCCGGTCAGCGTGGTCTTCGGCCACAACGATCTCAATCCGCAGAACATCATGGACGACGGAGAGCGGCTCTGGTTCGTCGATTGGGAGTTTGCGGGCTTCGTGGTGGACCTGTTCGATCTCGGCGTTCTCGCCATGAATATCGAAATCGGACCCGACGAGAGCGACGTCTTTCTCGAGGGCTACTTCGGCGCGCCGGTCACCGACGAGCTTCGCTACCGCTTTGCAGCCGCCAAAGTTGCAGCGGCCCTGCGGGAGACGACCTGGAGTTTCGTCTCCGAATTGATGGACAAACCGATCGACTTCGACTTCCGCATCTACTCCACCATGAATGCGGACCGCTACGAGCGCATGTACGCCGAATTCCGCGAGACCTACGGCCCGCCGGGGCAGTAGTGCGGGGGGAACGATGAGCGAAGAGAGACAACCCGACGAAACCTGCCGCGTCGCCGTCGATGGCGGCGAAGTGGCCGTCTACAGCTACGGGGCGGGCGAGCGAGTGCTGCTCTGTCTTCACGGCGGCCCCGGTCTCCCTTGCGACTATGTGCGCGACAGCCACTCGGTCATGGCGGACCACGGCTATCGGGTGGTGGTCTATGACCAGCTCGGTTGCGGCCGGTCCGACAAGCCGGACGACACCTCGCTCTTCAACGTGCCTCGCTACGTGGAAGAGGTTGAAGCGGTGCGAACCGCGCTTGGGCTTGGCCGCGTGCACCTCCTCGGGCAATCGTGGGGAACCTGGCTGGGAACGGAATACTGCCTGAAGTACCTGGACAACGTCGCGTCGTACGTGATCGCGAACGGCTCCGGCAGCGTGCCGCACACCGTCTCGGAGATGAAGCGCCTGCGCGCCGCCCTCGGAGCGGAAACGGTCGCCATGATGCAACGCCACGAGGCGCAGCGAACGACCGATCATCCCGCCTACGAGGCGGCCGTCACCATCCTCTACCGCAGGCACTTGTGCAGGGTGGACGACTGGCCAGCGCCGCTGCAGCGCTCCCTCGACGGCATCAACATGGCGGTCTACGGCACGATGTGGGGGCCCAACGAGTTCTGTTGCGTCGGCACGCTCAGGAATTGGGACCGGCTTGCGGACATGGCACGGATCACCGTCCCCTGCCTGATCGTGAGCGGTCTCCACGACGAGCTGACCCCGGAAGGGGCCATGCTCATGCAGGAGGCGCTGCCGAATGCGGAGTGCGTCGTCTTCGCCAACAGCTCGCATACGCCCTTCTTCGAAGAACCCGCCGCCTATATCGCGGCGTTGCGCGGCTTCCTGGATCGTCAAGAGGACTGAACGACCCCGCCGCTCAGCGTCTCAGCAGCCTGCCCGCGATGCTGGACAAACGCCATATCTAAGCCATTGAATTATCACACACTCTCTAGGGGTTTGGTGGGCCCGGCAGGACTCGAACCTGCAACAACGCCGTTATGAGCGGCGGGTTCTAACCAGTTGAACTACGGGCCCGTAGGGCGGGAAACGGCGGCCATCATAGCGCGTCCACGCACAAGCGGCGATGAATGAAAGGTGTCGATGAATGAAGGGTTGTCAGTTGAGAACAAACAGTGTACATTAGCCATATCGGAGTCGCATTGCATCGGTTTTACCTGTGTGGAATAAGGAGGCGGCAATGGCCAATACGGCGCTTCGCGTGGTGTCCGAGGGTTCCATGGATAAGCAGAAGGCATTAGACGCAGCGCTCGGCCAGATCGAGCGGGCGTTCGGCAAGGGCTCGATCATGAAGCTCGGCGATGGCGCCGCGGTCGAGATCGAGGCGATCCCCACCGGCTCCATCGGGCTGGACGTGGCGCTCGGCATCGGCGGGCTGCCGCGCGGCCGCATCGTCGAGATTTACGGGCCAGAGAGCTCAGGCAAGACCACGCTCGCGCTCTCCTGCGTCGCCGAGGCTCAGAAGCTCGGCGGCACCTGCGCCTTCATCGATGCCGAGCACGCGCTCGATCCGATCTATGCCGGCAAGCTCGACGTCAATGTGGACGAGCTCCTGATCGCGCAGCCGGATGCCGGCGAGCAGGCGTTGGAGATCGCGGACACGCTGGTCCGCTCCGGCGCCATCGACCTGGTGGTGATCGACAGCGTCGCCGCGCTGGTGCCCCGCGCCGAGCTCGAAGGCGAGATGGGCGATTCCCACGTCGGCCTGCAGGCGCGGCTGATGAGCCAGGCGCTGCGCAAGCTCACCGCCTCGATCGCGCGCTCGCGCTGCTGCGTCATCTTCATCAACCAGATCCGCATGAAGATCGGCGTGATGTACGGCAGCCCCGAGACCACCACCGGGGGCAACGCCCTGAAATTCTACGCCTCTGTCCGGCTCGACATCCGCCGCATCGGCGCCGTCAAGGACCGGGACGAGGTCGTCGGCAACCAGACGCGGGTGAAGGTGGTCAAGAACAAGCTCGCGCCGCCTTTCCGTATGGTCGAGTTCGACATCATGTACGGCGAGGGCATCTCCCGCACCGGCGAGCTCATCGATCACGGGCTCAAGGCGGGCGTCGTCGAGAAGTCGGGCTCCTGGTATTCCCACGACAGCGAGCGTATCGGCCAGGGCCGCGAGAACGCGAAGCGCTTTCTTGCGGAAAATTCGGAGACGGCAGACGCGATCAACCGCGCCATCCGCCGGCACGCCGGGCTCGATGGCGCCGACGAGACGCCGCCCGTCACCGAGGTTTACTCCGACCACGGCGCCCAGGGCGCATAGCGAGTTTCGGAGCGGAGCGGGCGCTCACCGGGGCGCGGTGACGCGCGCCAATCTGGACAGCTCGACCAAGGCGCACTAAGTAGCACGGCACGCATCCAAGCCCCGGGCCGCCTGCGGCCCGGGGAACAATGCAGGGCCGCCCCATGCCGAGCGTCAACGAAATTCGCGCGCAGTTTCTCGACTACTTCGCCGCCCACGAGCACGAGGTCGTGGACTCGAGCCCGCTCGTGC
>JAPPKP010000098.1 GCA_028819955.1 Rhodospirillaceae bacterium
CGGGCGCGGGTGAGCCCGACGTAAGCCAGGCGCCGCTCCTCTTCCAGGCCGGCGTGGCCGGCTTCGGCAAGGGCAAGCTGATGCGGGAACAACCCTTCCTCCCACCCCGGTAGGAACACCGTGTCGAACTCCAGCCCTTTGGCGCCATGGAGCGTCATGATGTTGACCATCTCCTCGCTCGCCTCACCCTCGCGGTCCATGACCAGGCTCACATGGTCGAGGAAGGAAGCAAGGTCCTCGTATGTTGAGAGTTCGCCGACCAGCTCCCCCAGATTCTCGAGCCGGCCGGGGGCGGCGGGAGACCGGTCCTTCTGCCACATCTCGGTGTAGCCAGACTCGTCGAGCATCCTGCCGACGACCTCCGCATGGGGCTCTTCGGCAAGCGCTGCACGCCAGCCGCGAAGCTGGCTGATGAGCCCGGCCAGGACCAAGCGGGCGCGGGGCTTGAGCTCGTCGGTCTCAATCAGCCGCTCCGCCGCCCGATAGAGGGAGAGGCCGTCCGCGCGCGCGAGCTCGTGGACCGGGCGCAGCGAGGCCTCGCCGAGGCCGCGCTTGGGCAGGTTCACGATCCGCTCGAAGGCGAGATCGTCGTCAGGGCGCGCCACGACGCGGATATAGGCCACGGCGTCCCGAATCTCCTGACGTTCGTAGAAGCGGAGCCCCCCGATCACGCGGTAGGGCAGGCCGACGGTGGTGAAGCGTTCCTCAAAGGCGCGGGTCTGGAAGCTGGCGCGAACCAGGACGGCGATCTCGTTCAGGCTCTCGCCAGCACGCTGCAGCGCCTCGATGGCGTCGCCCACTACCCTTGCCTCTTCCTGTCCGTCCCAGGTCTCGGTAATGCGGACCTTTTCTCCCAACTCGTCCTCGGTCCAGAGCGTCTTGCCGAGCCGGCCCGCGTTGTGGGCGATCAGGCCCGAGGCGGCGGCGAGGATGTGTCCAGTGGAGCGGTAGTTGCGTTCCAGCCGAACTACCTGCGCGCCGGGAAAGTCCCGCTCGAAGCGAAGGATGTTGTCGACCTCGGCGCCACGCCAGCGATATATCGACTGATCGTCGTCGCCGACGCAGCAGATGTTGTGATGGGCCTGCGCCAGCAGCCGCAGCCACAGATACTGGGCGACGTTGGTGTCCTGATACTCGTCCACGAGCAAGTAGCGGAAGCGCTGCTGGTAGACGGCCAGAACGTCCTGATGGCCCGTGAAGACGGTCAGGTTGTACAGCAGCAGGTCGCCAAAATCAGCGGCGTTCACGGCACGAAGCCGCTCCTGATAGGCGGCGTAGAGCGCCGGCGCGCGGCCGTTGGCGTAGTCGGCGCCCTCGGCGCCCGCCACCTTGTCGACCGTGAGGCCGCGGTCCTTCCAGCGCTGGATGATGATCGAGAGGGTCCGTGCCGGCCAGCGCTTCTCGTCGATATTCTCGGCCCGGATGAGTTGCTTGAGCAGGCGCTCCTGATCGTCCATGTCCAGGATTGTGTAATCCGGCTTGAGCCCGGCGAGCTCGGCATGGCGGCGCAGGATGCGCGCGGCGATCGTATGGAATGTGCCAAACCAGAGACCGGCGGAGGAGCGACCGAGCAGCCGCTCCACCCGACCGATCATTTGGTGGGCCGCCTTGTTTGTGAAGGTGACCGCGAGCACCTGTCCCGGCCGGGCACGGCCGGCGGCGAGGACGTGGGCGAGCCGCGTGGTGAGCACGCGGGTCTTGCCGGTGCCGGCGCCGGCCAGCACCAGCAGCGGGCCGTCGAGCGTCTCTGCCGCCTGGCGCTGCTCCGGGTTCAGGTCGTCGAGATAGGTCGACGCAGGCGCCGGTGGACGAGCCGGCGGCGTGTCGGGCGCGGCGGGCAGGCCGGGCTCAGGATCGAACGGTTCGCTCATGGACCACGGTGCGGGACGAGTCGTCCACTATAACACGGGGCCGCCTGCCACTCTGGCCGGTTGAGGGTGCTCAACCGGCCTCAGGTTTCGTCGTCTTGTCGCTGCGCATGCCGAGGCTGTAACGCTCGACCGTGATCCCGTCGAGGAAGTGGAACGGCCGGTCCTTGGCCCCGCAGAAGCCGGGCGCGCGCATCAGGATCGCATCGCCGGGCCCGGCGTCGAGCACGCAGGCGCCCGCGCCGCTGCGGTCGGCGCAGAGGCCGAAGCGCCCGTCCCCGCTCATCTGAACGATCACCACCAGGCCGACATAGCGCACGTGGTCGCGATGCGGCGTGATGCCACGTGCGCCGGGCGGGTAGCGTTGCAGCACCAGATCGTTCAACGGCAGCGCCTCCAGCGGCGGCTCGGCCATGCTTCCGAGGGCGGCGGCGATGAGCCGCTCGACCGTCCGGGTCAGCTGCCAGAGCCGGTGCGTCTGCGGGATCGAGAGGCAGATGTCGAAGTCCTGATAGACCGCGCGTTCGCCCTCGCCGATGACAGGCTTGGCCGAGCGGAAGCCGAGGTCCGCGCTTGCGCCAATGAACTCATGGCACTCCGACGAAGCCAGCAGCGGCACCACGGCGGCGTCCTCGTGCGCGACGCGCTCCAGGGCGGAAGCCATCGCTTCGGGTCTCGCGCGCAGACCGTGACTATCCTCCGAGACGCGCACAGCGAGCCCCTATTCTTCCTCGCTGTCCGCGGGCGGCGCCCAGTGGCGCAGGCTCGCCGATTCGATGGTGCCGTCGGGCATCACGGTGCCGTCGAGATTGGCCTGGCCGAAGAAGGCGTCCGCCACCTCGGCTCCGCGAAAGTCGGCGCGGATCAGATCGGCCTCGCGAAAATTCGCCTCGCGCAGATTGGCCCCGCCCAGGTCGGCCGTGGCGAGCCGCGCGCGCTTGAAGCTCGCGCCAGAAAAATTCGCTTCGCGCAGGTTCGCGCCGATCAACACCGCCTCCTCCAGCTTGGCGAGGCGCCCGTCGGCACGGCCGAGGTTGGCGTCCTCCAGGTCGGCCAGGCGAAGGTCGGCGCAGTAGAGCTCAGCGCCACTGAAGTCGGCGCCCTGGCACTTGGCGCCGGCGAGCTCGGCCTGCGCCAGATTGCACTCGGCGAGAACGGCGCGGCCGAGTTCCGTGACCTTGAGATCGGCGCTCCAGAGATCGGCGCCGGCGAGCCGCGCCCCTTGCAGAATCGCACCCTTGAAGGTCGCGAGGCGCAGGTTCGCCCCGGTGAGGTCGGCGTCGGTCAGGTCCGCCCCCCACAGGTCGACCTCCCGCAGGATGCTGCCGGCAAAGCTCGCCCCGCGCAGGTCGGCTTGGCGGAAGTGAAAACCCTGCAGGTCGAAGCGCGTGAGGTCGGCTCCGGCGAGCTTGCCGGCGCGAATCTGGTCCCCGTTCGGCCGCCAGCCCGTCATCCGGCGCCACCTGCGGTCTCGATACGGACGGGCGTTCCAACTTGAAGCCCCAGAAGCCGGTCCGCCCGGCCTCGGTTGACCGCGATCTCGGCCAAGCCATTTGCGTTTTCGTACCAGAAGGCGGCGCCCGGCGCGGCGTCGGAGAAGGTGCGTAGCCGTGCAAACCGTCGGGCGCCTGCGGCGAGCGTCGCGTCCTGCGGCAGACGGTTCGCGCGCAGCCCTGTCATCGCGTTGCCGTAGGGGTCGATGTAGACGATCGCGGTACGGTCGGCAGGCCAGTCCGCGCCGACAGCAGCGGCACCGTCGAGCGGCGCACCGGGCACATCCTCACCGCGGGCGATCCGCGCCGCCACCGGCGCGAACAGGTCGCGGCCGTGGAAGGAGGCGGAGAGAGAGGACGGCTGCCAGTCGATGGTGAACCAGCGCGCATCGTCGGCGCAGCGGGCAACAATGGCGAGCAGGCCGTTGTCGGGCCCCACGTACCGGCGCCCATCGGCGCTGAGCGCGACCGGCCTCCGGTCGCTGCCGACACCCGGATCGACCACGCAGACGAAGACTGCGCCCGGCGGATACGCAGGCGCGAAGGCCGCGAGCAGATAGGCCGCAGGCTCCGGGTCGCAGGCCGGCAGGTCGTCCGCGAGGTCGATTACGGGAATTTCCGGCGCCTCACGCGCGAGCACCGCCTTCATCTGGCCCGTATAGGGCCCGCCCGGCCCGAAATCGGTGAAGAGGACGATCACGCGCCGCCTGCGCCGGCTGGCGGGTCGTCGAGATTATCCATGCCCATGTAAGTGTCGAAGGCGCCGTCGACGCCGAGAAGCTGGCCCGAGATGTGGCGGCCTGAGTCGGAACAGAGATAGAGCGCGAGGTCAGCAATCTCCTGCTCGGCGATGCCGGTGCGCATGGCGATGTTGCCGAGGATCGCGGCCTCCATCTCGTCCACCGTGCGGCCGGCGGCCTTGGCCTTGGCGCGGATCACGCGTCTGCCCCTCTCGTTGAGGATGTAGCCCGGCAGGATGGCGTTGACGCGGATGTTGGCGGGGCCGAGCTCGATTGCCAGCGTCTTGGTCAGGCCGGTGATCGCGAACTTGGAGGTGGCGTAGGGGAGCCTGAGCGGGAAGCCGAGGCGGCCGGCGGTGGACGAGATATTCACGATGGCGCCGCGGCCGGCCTCCCGCATCAGCGGCACGGCGCGGCGGGCACAATAGAACTGGCCGGAGATGTTGACCGCGATCGTGCGGTCCCAATCGGCGGGCTCGATCTGCTCCACCCGCGCGGTCGGTCCGGCGATCCCTGCGTTGTTGACCAGGACGTCCACGCCGCCCATGGCGTCCGCCGCGGCCTCGAACAGTCGGTCAACCTGGGCCGGGTCGCCGACATCGGCCACGACCGCGCCGATCCTGCCACCCTGGACGTCCTCGACCAGACCCGCGTCGATGTCGCAGATGAAGACGGCGGCGCCGTTGGCCGCCAGGGTCTCCGCGATGACGCGCCCGATGCCTGAGCCGCCGGCCGTCACCACCGCACACCGGCCTTCACACGATATCTCCATGATCCGCCCCTGCTACTGAAGACGGCGCAAGATTAGCCGGCCACAACCGGCTTGCCGAGAGCGGTGAAGCCGTACCCGCAAATGCGGCGATGGACCATTTCGGTCGCACGACACGCTGCATAGAATGCGCGCCATGGAACGATGTGACTTTCTGGTAATCGGCGCCGGCATGGCAGGGGCCGCGGCGGCTTACTGGCTCGCAGACCGTGGCCGTGTGGTCGTTCTCGAGCAGGAGGACGCGGCCGGCTACCACTCCACCGGGCGTTCCGCCGCCATGTACATGGAAACATATGGCGGGCCGCTCACGCGCGCGCTGGCCACCGCAGGCCGCGCCTTCCTCGCTGACCCGCCGTCTGGCTTCGCCAATTCGCCCCTGCTCAGGCCGCATCAGGTGCTCTATATCGGCCGCACCGATCAGCTCGGCGTGCTCGACCGGTTCTACGAGGAGTGTCGGCCGCTCGTGCCGACCCTGGTGCGCCTCGATGCCGCCGAGACCCTCAGTCAGCCCGTTCCACTGCGAGAGGACTATGTCGCCGGCGCGGTCCTGGAACCGGTGTCGGAGGAGATCGACGTGGCCGCCCTGCACCAGGCCTACCTGCGTGGCTCGCGCGCCCGCGGCAGCACGCTGATGACGGAGTCGGAAGTGACCGCCCTCGCCCGCAACGGCGACCTGTGGCATGCGGAGACACCGGCAGGCACCTTCGCCGCGCCCGTCGTGGTCAATGCTGCCGGTGCCTGGTGCGATGCCGTGGCCGCTCTCGCCGGTGTCGCGCCGATCGGCCTTCAGCCGAAACGCCGGACGGCGTTCATCTTCGACGGACCCGCGGACGATAACGTTGGCGACTGGCCCATGGTTCACGACATCGAAGATGCCTTCTACCTCAAGCCAGATGCCGGTCGGGTTCTGGGCTCGCCCGCCGACGAGACACCCTCGGACCCTTGCGACGCTTATCCCGAGGAGCTCGACATCGCCATCGGCGCCGATCGCATCATGCAGGCGACGACGCTGGAGATCCGCCACATCCGCAACAAGTGGGCGGGCCTCAGGAGCTTCGTCGCGGATCGCATGCCGGTGGCGGGTTTCGACGTTGCCGCCGAGGGTTTCTTCTGGCTGGCTGGCCAGGGTGGCGCCGGCATCATGACCGCGCCGGCGCTCGGCGCCATAACGGCGGCACTTGCCGCCGGCGATCCAATGCCGGAGGAGGCCGCGACGCGCGGCGTCACCACCGCGCAGCTCAGCCCCGGGCGCTTATTCTGACGAGGAAACGGGCTCGGCGATCACGCGGATCTCGTCGCCCTGCACGGCGTTGAAAAAGCAGGCCCGGCGGTTGGTGTGGCAAGCGGGGCCGGTCTGATCGACCAACAGAAGCAGGGCGTCGTTGTCGCAGTCGAAACGCAGCTCGACCAGGCGCTGCGTGTGCCCTGAGCTCTCGCCTTTGCGCCATAGCCGTTGGCGTGAGCGCGACCAGTAGCAGACTCGCCCTGTCTCCAGCGTCTCACGCACCGCCTCGGCGTTCATCCAGGCGAGCATCAGCACCGCGCGGGTCTCGTGCGACTGCGCGATCGCGGGGATGAGGCCCGCATCGTCGAAGCGCAGCCGCTCGATCACTTGTCGGGCCAAGTCGGCGCTCGCCGTCATCTGCGTTCCCCGCGAGTGAGAGCGCGAAGCTAGTGCTCTGCCCGCGCTGAATCAATGGCCCGTCCGATGAAGACCGAGACCAGCGCGGCGCCGCCATGGCAAAGCGTGAAGAGCGCGAGCGCGGCGACCACGATCGACGGGCCTGAGGGCGTATCCCAGGCGAGGGAGCCGTGCAGCCCGCCGGCGACTGCCACCGCCCCAATCGCGCTTGCGAGCAGCGCCATCTGCTCGGGCGAGCGCGCGAGCCGTCGCGCCGTCGCCGCCGGGATGATCAGGAGCGACACGATCAATATGAGTCCGATGATCTTCATGGCGATGGCGACAGCGAGCGCGATCAAGAGGGTGAAGGCGATGCGGACGAGGCCGGCCCGCACACCCTCGGCGCGCGCCAGCTCCTCGTGGACGGTGACCGCCAGCAGCGGCCGCCAGATCAGCGCCGTCGCGACCAGGACCACGCCGCCGCCGCCATAGATCAATATCAGGTCACGCCCCGTTACCGCCAAGATGTCGCCGAACAGGTAGGACATCAGGTCTACGCGCACGCTCTGCAGGAAGCTGATCCCGACGAGGCCGAGGGCCAGCGTGCCGTGCGCGAGGATGCCGAGGAGCGTGTCGGTGGCCAAACGCCGTTGCTGTTGGAGCAGAAGAAGCAGCAGGGCGAGCGTGACACACATGAGGACGATGCCGGCGTTGAGCTCGATGCCAAGGGCGACACCGAGCAGGACGCCGAGCAGCGCGCTGTGCGCGATCGAATCGCCGAAGTAAGCCATGCGCCGCCACACCATGAAGCAGCCGAGCGGCCCGGTGGCGAGCGCCACTCCGATGCCGCCCGCAAGCGCGCGCGCGAAGAAGTCGTCGAACATTGGGTGAGGTCAGCCAGCCCGGTCGGACTCGGAACCGGAGTCGAGTGAGCCGTCGTCAACCGGTGCCACCGCGATGGGGTGGTCATGACGGTGGCCGGGATCGTGGGTGTAGACCGCAAGCGCGGCAGCGGCACTGGGGCCGAACAGCGAAACGTATTCGGGGTGTCGGCTCACCGCCTCCGGCTCGCCCGCGCAGCAGACGTGCCCATTGATGCACACCACGCGGTCGGTCGCGCCCAGGACCAGGTGGAGGTCGTGGGAAACGACCAAGACGCCGCAGCCGCGGCGGTCGCGCAGGCGGCCGATCAGTCGGTGCATGGCGAGCTGGCCCGCAAAATCGACCTGCTGGATCGGCTCGTCGAGCACCAGCAGGTCTGGGTTGCGCAGAAGGGCGCGGGCGAGCAGGACACGCCGGAACTCGCCACCGGAAAGGCTGCTGAGCTGGCGGTCGATCAGCGCCGCCGCCCCCACCTCGTCCAGCACCGCGGTGGCTTCGGCACGGGCCCGACGCCCCGCCATCGTCAGGAAGCGGCGCGTGGTCAGTGGCAGGAGCTCCTGCGGCTCGATGCGCTGAGGGACATATCCCACCACGACACCCGGCGCGTGATGCACGACGCCAGCATCCGGCTTGATGAGGCGGAGCAGTGCACGTATGGCGGTGGTCTTGCCGGCCCCGTTGGGCCCGATCACGCTCACCACCTCGCGACGGCGAACCTCGATCGAGACCCGATTCAGCACGGCGCGTCCGCCGTAGCGCACCACCAGATCGCGGCCCGAAGCGAGCAGCGGCCCGGCAGCCGCGTCCGGCCGGGGACTCAGGGCGTCTGCGGAAGCGTCGTGCAGCGCGGACACTTGCCGTGCAGCTCGATGATCTTGCGTGAGAGCGCGAAGCCGGTGCCGGCCGCTTGGTCCGAGACGGCGCGATCGATGCTGGCCGCATTCATCTCCGACACGTCGCCGCAGTCTCCGCATATGAGAAATTGGGCGCTATGGCGGCGGTCTGGCTGGGGGCAACCGACGAAGGCGTTGAGACTGTCGATGCGGTGAACCAGACCGTGGGCCATCAGGAACTCAAGGGCGCGGTACACAGTCGGCGGCTTTGCCGCGCCCTCCCCATCACTCAGCGCGGCCAGCAGGTCGTAGGCTTTGACCGCGCGATGACTGCCCCAGACCAGCTCCAGCACCCTACGTCGCAACGGGGTGAGCCGAACGCCGCGCTCGCGGCACACGTCCTCGGCGCGGGCGAGCGCGTCCTCGATGCAACCCTGATGTTCGTGCCCGCCTTCGGGGAAGGCCGGCTCGTCGCCCTGCGAGCTGTTCATCCGCTCCTCGTCTTCGCCGCCGAAACTAGCTTCCCAGCTTCGCGCCGTAGCGAATAGGTTACACTATATCATTTCTGGGCAGATTTGTTCAGTGGCGCAAGTCTTGTCCGGGGCCAGGCCGGGCGGCCTCTCGGGGCCGCTGCGTGGAAACCGCGGAGGCCCTCAGCGCGCCCAGATGGATACGGTGCTCAAATAATTCCGGTTGGCCCGGTCCAGGGGATAGAAGATTTCGCTGTCGCGTCCGAACCAGCGCTCGTAAATCTCGTCGTAGCGGCTGTTGGAGTCTTTCACGCCGGAGAACATGTCGATGAGGACCCTGTTGACGGTGTCGCGCCAGGGGCTGTCGTCCTGCGGCAGTACGCAGGCCAATGCTTCCATGGCGAGCGCGAATGTGCGCGGGAGCAGAACCACGCTGCGGCGCGGCTCCGCCTTCGCCGCGAGTCCCAGAAGCGTGATGCCGATGTTGGCGACGCCACTCACCTCGCCCGCCGCAAGCGCGGACATGGCATCCTTCATGGTGGGGTAGAGGTGCAGGTTGGCCATGGGCAGTTGGTCCTGGACAATTGTCACGGTGGTCGTGCCCTCGACCACGCCGATGTCGAGGGTTCCGAGGTCCACACCGCCGGTGGCCTTCTCCCGATAAATCAGAATTCGTGTGCCGTCGCGAAAGAACGGCACCGAGAAATCCACCAGCGCCTCCCGATCCCAAGTCGGGGTCGTGATGCCACACACGATGTCGAGCTCGCCTGCGGCAACGCGCTGCAGCCGGTCGCCAGGTGTGACCTCATGAAGCTCCAGCGTGACCGGCCGGCCGACCTGTTCCTCCGCGGCCGCCCGGATCAACTCCAGCAGGTCGACCGAGAAGCCCTCGAACCCGCCGCTTTCCAGCTTCCGTGCGAAGGGCGGCGCACTCGCCCTGGTGCCAGCACGAATGACTCCTCCGGCTTCGATTTTGGCGAGGACGCCATTGGCGGCGGCGTGTGCCGGAGCCGCGAGGCGCGGCACGGCCAGCGTCAGGGCGATGAGCGTAATTACAAGTCCCGCGCACCGAATTGGTGCCCAGAGGTGCGGCCTACCGAGATATCGACGATCGCCGAAGCCGGGCATACTCCCCTCAAAGTCCGTTGCCGATCTCGCAGGATCCGGTGCCTCGATCTGGCTCGCCTCGCGGCGCGGGCACCGAAGGAGCGACACCAGAAACCGACTCCTCCCTCGGGCACGATACTCTATTTCGTGTGATAGCCATATCGGATAGGCTTTCGAATCGCTGCGGCTAGCGGCACCGCGGCAACGGCTGAGGGGGGCAGCAGTCCTATTTGTTGACCTTTCCCCGGCTACGTAAGATCGAGTTGGCACGATGATTCACGCGACGATCATCGATATCCGACGCGCTGCGGCCAAGGCGTCTCGCCGGGCCTCTATGGTGGACACAGCTTCGGCGCGGACTGGGTGATGCGAACGCGGGCTCCAGTTCCTCCTTCCAGGAAGGAGGCGACCGTGGGCGGCGCCCTCCCCAACGATGTTCTCTTGCCTGAATCGGCAACGTTACACTTGCGGGTTGACGCATGATGAGGCGACTTCCCAAGTGGTGGATCCTTCTTGCGGTCGCGCTCACCGCCTGGGCCGGCTTGGCCGCTCCCGCGCTTGCCGACCGGCTGCAGGAGATTCAGGACCGCGGTCACGTCATCGTCGGCGTCAAGGAGGACTACGCGCCCTTCGGCTTCCGCGACACCGACGGCGAGCTCGTGGGCTACGACGTAGACGTGGCGCGTGGTTTCGCAGAGGCGATCGGCGTCGACGTCGAGCTGGTTCCTGTGACCAGCGCGAACCGCCTGCAGAAGGTGGGGCGAGGCGAGATCGACATCGTGGCTGCCACCATGGGCGACACGCGCAGCCGCCGCGAGCTGGTCACCATGATAGAGCCGCAATACTACGGCGATGGCGCCAACGTGCTTCTACGCGACAGCGCCAAGATAGGCACCTGGGCCGACCTGCGCGGCCAGACCGTTTGCGGCCTTCAGGGCTCGCTGTGGAACCGGCTGGCCAAGCAGCGGCTGCTTCTCGACGTGACCGCGTTCAACAGCACCCGCGAGGCCGGCCAGGCTCTTCGCAACGAACATTGCGTCGGCTGGATTTACGATGAGGTCCTCCTTCTCCACGAGATCGAGACCGGGGATTGGGATGGTTTCTCCGTCACGCTGCCGACCCGCTTCGTGCTGCCCTGGGCCGTCGCCATCGCCAAGGAGGAAGGCGGCGGCGCGCTCGATCAGCTCATGGGCGACACGTTGGCGCAGTGGCATCGCGACGGTTTCCTACAGTCGCTTGAAGAGAAGTGGGGTCTGCCGCCGTCCCCGTTCCTGCGGGATGCGCGCACCACCTGGCAGGAGGTCGACGAAACCGGCGGGCTCAAGTGCCAACGCAACGAGCAGGGCCAGTGGCCGCTGGAGTGCCGCGAGGTCGCTTTGGTCACCGGCAGCGGCATCGGCGGCCTTTCCGGCTTCTCGCTGACGATCATGGAGGTAACGGGTCTCGATATCAGCATCCTGTATGACCCGCTCGACCGAGACGTATTTCTCTATGGCCTGGGACTAACAGCGCTGCTGTCTCTGATCACGGTGGTCGGCAGCGTCTTGCTCGGTGTGGTGTTCGGTTGGCTGATGCACCGGCGGGTGCCCGGAGTGAGCCATTTCCTGCGGGCGTTCAGCGAGTTCATGCGCATGACGCCCCCGTTGCTTCAGCTCTATATCGTGTTCTTCGGTCTGGGCGGCGTGCTCCTGGCTTTGGGCTTTACCATCGATGCGTTCCTGGTTGCGGCTGTGGTGCTGTCTCTCTACGCGGCATCCAGCAACGCGATCGCGTTCTCGCTGGCGGCCGATGTCGCGGCCGCCGGCGGGCGCAAGCTCCGCTTCACCCCGCGGGATATTCAGCGAGCGTTGGTGCTCTGTTACGCCGCGGTGATGGGCAACTCCGCCAATATCGTGAAGGCCACGGGGATGGCCAGCACGCTCGCGCTGCCTGAGCTGGTTCACGCCAGCACGTCGATCGTGGCCGAGAAGGGCAATGCCGACGTGATGATGAACCTGCTTCTGATCTGCTACTTCGTTCTTGTCATCATCACTGTCCAGCTCTTCCGGCGATTCGAGAGGGGCAAGGCCGCCACGCTATGACAGCAGGGGAGACAGTCGACGTCCTGTGGGCGTGGTCGCCTTACTTGGCGGTAGGATTCGGCTGGAACATCATCGTCTCTCTGCTCGCCATGGCCGTCGGCACCATCGTCGGACTGCTGCTGGCCCTGCTGCGGGGTGGCTCCCATTGGAGCGTGAGGCACAGCGGCGGTGCAGTGACGACGCTCGCGCGCAATGCGCCGACCTTCGTCATGCTGTTCTACCTCGCCTACATCATCCCCACCGAGTTCACCCTCTTCGGCGCTGCCGCGACCTTCCCGGCCTGGATCAAGGCATCACTGGCGCTGGGCATCGCCGTCGCGGGCTACGTGTCCGACAACGCGCTCGCCGCCATAAGACATCTACGCCGCCATGAGATGGCGGAGGCGTTGCTGTTCGTGCCGGCCTGGACCAGCTACTTCCTGATCATCGTCATGGCATCCAGCACCGCCTCGGTGATCGGCGTGCCCGAGCTAGTACGACGGGCGGATACGGTGATCGGCGCGGTCGACGAAGTGGGGTTGGCGCTCTGGGTCTATCTTTGGGCTATGATCTGGTTCCTTGGGTTCAGCCTTCTTTTGACGTTCAGCATGAATTGGCTCAGCAGGCACATCAAGCGGCGCGTCCATCGGCCGCTGGAGGAGGCCACCGACCTCACTGGCGGCCCACTCCCGTGAGGGCGCCCCGCGCCGGGCGTGGGCTTCGGTCGTACGCCACAGCGGGGTATCGCCTTTGACCCTTTCCAGACGCTTGATCATCACGGTTGCGGCGTCCGTCGGCGTGGCGATTGTCAGCGTGGCGTTGGCGATGGGATTTCTCGCGCGCGACGCACTCATCCAACAAGCCGAAGACCAAGCGCTGCTCGTCGCCGGGCTCATCGCGAGCGAAGCCAACCGGGCGGAGCACACCGCCGACGAGATCGACCGTATGATCGTCAGACAGATGGAAGCGCAAGCGCTTGCCATCGCTCGTTATCTGGATAGCCACGAGCACGAGGAGGAAGACGACGACGTCCTCGGCGCCTACTTCGCGAAACTGACGGCGGATAGTGCCGTCGACGACATCTGGCTTCTCGACCGAGCGGGTAGGCCGTTGGTGCGCGCCATCGGCGGCCTCAGCGAGAGTGGCGCGCCGGATCTGGCGTCCGCCGGTATCGATCCTCGTGTCGTGGAGGCGCTGGTATCGGGTCGACGTTTCTCTGTCTCCTTCCAGTCGGTCCCGCCAATGGGGTGGGAAAAGCCGGTCAGATATGTCGGCGTTCGCGCCCGTACACACGAGACCGTGCTGGTCGGCACGTTGGCGGCCGAGGCCGGCGGCCCAGGCGACATCATCGGCATCGGCGCGGCACTGGACTCCCTGGCCAGTCGGGAGGCCATCCGGTCGATCTGGGTGGTCAACGACCTGCTGCATCTGATCGGCATGGCCACCTTCGGGGGCAAAGACAGCCCCGAGGCCGACGCGGCTCTCTCTGCGGACGACGCGGATCTCGCCACGCGCGTTCTCGGCGTCGACGGCGCCGAATCGTATCTCGGCGAGAACGCTCTCCACGTGGCGGCTCCGATCCTCGATCGCGGCGGTGTTGCTACAGGCGCAGCAGTGATCCACATGCAGAGGGACCATCTGGATCGGCTGTTCGAGGACCACATCAAGTTCGGCTTGATCGTGGCCGCGGCGACCTTCGCCATCGGGTCCATCATCGCGGCAGTGTCCGCGCGCCGCATCGTGCAGCCGGTCACGGCGCTGACCACGGCCGCAGCAGAGGTGGACACAGACACGCTAAGTTTTGCCCCGGAAACGCTGGACCCCGTCGCCGTCCGGCGGGACGAGCTCGGCACACTTGTCCGCGTGTTTCAAAACATGGTGCGCCAAGTTCAGGCGCGCGAGGAATATCTGGAAAGCATGGTCCGTGCCCGCACCCGCGAACTAGAAGCGTCGAACGCGCAGTTGGAAAAAGCCAAGGAGCGGATGGAATCGGAGCTCAAAATCGCGCACGCCCTGCAGGGTGCGATCTTGCCCAAGACGTTGCCGGAAAATCCGACCTATTCGGGACACGCGGTCATGACGCCCGCGCGCGAGATGGGCGGCGACTTTTATGACTTCTTCACTTTGGACGATGGTCGTCTCAGCCTGGTGATGGCAGATGTTTCTGGCAAAGGGGTGCCTGCGGCATTCTTCATGGCGATTGCGCGTACGGTCATGCGCGCGGCGGCGGCCCGGTACCCCAGCCCGGGCCCCTGTCTGCAGGAGGTCAACGACGCCATCTGCGAGCAAAACCCTCAGGACCTGTTCGTGACGCTCTTCTATGGCATCCTGGATCCCAAAACAGGCGAGTTCGTCTACGCCAATGCCGGGCACAATCCTCCGTTCGTCGTCAAGCACCCCAGCGAGGTCTTGCCTCTGCCGATGACAGGAGGCATGGCCGTAGGTGTCATGCCTGGCATGCCCTACGATGAAGACGCGGTGACTCTGGCGCCGGGAGACACGATGTTTCTCTACACGGACGGCATTACCGAAGCCATGAATGTCGAACAGGAGGAGTTCACCGAGGCCCGTCTGGAGGCGGTTTTGGCCGAAGCTCGGGACTTGCCGGTCGATTCAGTGCTTGAGAATGTCACCAGTGCGGTGGTTAAGTTCGTCGGCGAGGCGGAGCAATCTGACGATATCACATGCATCGTGCTACGCTATGATGGCGCCACCGATGATCGTGCGTCTGGCTAGCGTCGACCAGATGCGCTGCGAGCGGGCTGACTGAATTGTGAAGGTTTTTTGAATGGTAAGGAATTCGGCGTTAGAGTTTACTCTCTCGCGCTTCCGTGGGAAACGATGTGCAGCGCGGAGCCGGCGCACAGGCAATTCTTGATGACAGTTGTCAGCTTGGAGCGTTCTAGAATCTACGAAGCAGGGAGGAAGTGCCATGAGGGAAAAGGAGAAGGTGCCCCCGTAAAGATAAGTTAACTGAAGGCGATCGGCGATACCGAGGCGGAAGGGGTCGTTGGCGCGACTGGGCGACGAAGCCCAATTCGCGCGAGCCGACGGAAGAAGAGTTCACAAGTGCCACCGGCGGCTATAATCCCGGCTCTTCCTTAGCGGACCCGTCTAGCTGCCTTGCTGGATGCGCAGACGCATAGCCGGTGTCACGTGTGCCATTGCGTCCTAAAACTGTATCGGGACCCGGGCGTCACTGCCGATCGTTCGACGTCATGACTTGAGGCGGATGGGAGACGCCTACCGCTCCGCTCCGGCCACAAACGGCGGGCCAGCGGACCGCTCGGCTGGCGCCCAATCGATCTCTCGGTCGCAGTACGGTTTCGCGGGGCTGTAGCAAGCACGCCAAGCCTAACGGCACGACAGCGGGTTTCGTCTTGCGGCCTCGCCGATCATGCACAGGCTCTTTCGTATAGCGCGGCCCGCGTACGTTCATCGCCGCGACCGCGCACACAAGGACCGACCATGCCCGTTACGCTGCGTCAATTACGCTACTTTCAGGCCCTGATCGAGCACGGCTCCTTCAGCCGCGCGGCCGAGAGCGTCCACGTCTCGCAGCCCGCGCTTTCGCTCCAGATCCGCGAGCTTGAGGCCTCGCTCGGCGGGCCACTGGTGGAGCGCGAGAGCCGCGGCGTTCTCCTCACGCCGCTCGGTCGAGAGGCGCACGAACAGACGCTCAGAATTCTGGACGAGACGCTGCTGCTGGAGACCATGGGGCAGCGGTACGAGGCGGGCCCGCTCAGGGTCGCCGTCGGGATCGTCTCCACGCTGGCGCCCTACCTGCTTCCGGGAATCCTGACCCACCTGCACGATGTTTCGCCCCGCGTCGAGCCCGACATCGTGGAGGCGCCGGGCCAAGCTCTCGTGTCCAGTCTCCTCGCCGGCCGTCTGGACGCAGCCATCGTCTCGCTCCCGCTTGGCATGCTGGAGCTACCCGAGCGAGAGCTCTTCGAGGATCGTCTCGTGCTTGCCGGTCGCACCGAGCGTCTCGCCTCGATCCGCCGCGCCCTCGGCGACGAGCTGGGTCCGGCGGATCTGGCTCGGGCCGACATTGGGCCGCTTCTCACCCTCGGTGATGGCCATTGTCTGGCTGATCAGGTTCTGGGCGCCTGCCTGATGTGGCGTATGCAGGAGGTTCGCCGCGGCGCAGAGTCGCTCGCCACGCTGTCGAGGCTCGTGGCGAGCGGTGCCGGGTTGACGCTCATTCCAGAAACCGCGGCGCTCTCTGAACGCGCAGCAGTTCCAGAACTGAGTTTTCTCCGCTTTGTTGCCCCCGAGCCCTCACGTCGGATCGGCCTCACCCATCGCGTCGCCGCTCACGGTCAACCGTGGATCGACTTGCTGGCGGAGGCCGCAACGAGCGCTGGCCAAGCGCTTACGGAGGAAGCACGGGAGGCGATCAGCTCAAGCGCCTAGCCTTCGAGTATCCAGTACGGTCAGACCTCGACGGCCGCGAGTGCTTCGGCCCGTGACGGGCGTATCGTGATGATCGTGTCGAACCCGCTATTCTCGAAAATCTTCTGAACGGGCTCCGAAAGCGAGCAGAGCGCAAACCGCGCGTCGCGGTTGGAAACGGCCTTGGCGACGGCGAGCACGGTGCGCAGGCCCGCACTGCCGATGTAGTTCAGCCTCTCGCAGTCAACGATGACCGCGCGGTCGCTGTCGGCGATCGCGGTCTCGATCGCCTCACGAAACGCGAGCGCCGTGGAGCCGTCGATGCGGCCTTCCACCCGCACCGATAGCACGCCGTCCCTCCGCTCAGTCGTCACGTCCATGGGGTCTGTTTCAGCCGTGACCATTGCAACGATTGCCCGACACGAGGTCGTCCGATCCAACTCCGCCGCGCGTTTCCCAGATCATACGGCCCCAAGCCGCTGCAGTGCCGCCGGGCGCGGTCCGCCGGTTGCCCAGTCGAGCAACTCGACCGTGTGCACCACCGGTAACGCGGTGTGGCCGGCGATTTGCACCATGCAACCGATATTGCCTGCAGCCACAAGTGCAGCACCGGTGCTCTCGATCGCCGTCGCCTTGCGCGCCCCGAGCGCCCCGGCCAAGTCGGGCTGAAGCATATTATATGTACCCGCCGAGCCGCAGCAGAAATGACCGTCCGGGACCGTTCGCACGTCAAAGCCTGCGGCAGCAAGCAGGGCCATCGGCTGCCGGTCGATCTTCTGGCCGTGCTGGAGCGAGCAGGCCGAGTGATAGGCGACGGGCACTCTCGTGGGCGGCGAGCCTGGGCCCGTGACACCCATCTCGTCGAGCAACTCGCTGATATCGAGGGCGAGCGCTGCCACCCGGGCCCCGGCCTCTGCGTGTGTCCTGTCGTCTTTGAGCAGGTGGCCGTAGTCCTTGAGCATCGTCCCGCAGCCGGACGCTGTGGCGACGATGGCATCGAGCCCGCCTTGGGCTGCCTCGCGCGCGAAGGCGGCCGCCGTGCGCCCGGCTTGGGCGTGACCGCGCGCCTCGTCGCCCAGATGGTGGGAGACCGCTCCGCAGCAGCCGGCGCCGCGCGGCACCACCACCTCGCAGCCGTGACGGGTGAGCACGCGCACCGCCGCCTCGTTGATCTCCGGCGCCAGCACGCATTGCACGCATCCCGAGAGCAGCGCCACCCGCTTGCGGGGCAGGCCCTGGGCCGGAATGACCTGCGGTCGCTCGACCCAGCTCGGCCCATACGAAGGCCGGCCGGCGAGGCGAAGCAGGGCACCAATTCGCCCACCCAAGAGCGGCGCCAGCAGCGCCGGCCCCCGCGCGGCGAGGAGCGCAAGGCGCGCCAAAGTCCGGTTCGGCAGCACGGCGCTGAGCAGGGTGCGGAGCACGCGCTCGGCACGCGGTCGCTCCCAGGTGCGCTCGATATGGCCGCGCGCGTGGTCGACCAGGTGCATGTAGTCGACCCCCGCCGGGCAGGTGGTCATGCAGGAGAGGCAGGAGAGGCAGCGGTCGATGTGGCGGGTGACCGTGGCG
>JAPPKP010000366.1 GCA_028819955.1 Rhodospirillaceae bacterium
GTATCCCGCTTATCCCACGGAATCCCGCTCATCCCACGGAATCCCGCTCATCCCACGGAATCCCACTAATCCCACGGAATCCCGCTCACCCCACGGAATCCCGCTCATCCCACGGAATCCCACTCAATCCCGGTTAATCCCGCCACAAATTTGTTCGGGCGGACTTGCGTGGATGCGACGACGAGGTGAGAAGCCGCGTAGCATGGCGCCTTGCCGCCACCCTTGCCCGGAGGGAGACGTCAGAGCCATGAACCGCGACTCTCTGCTCTTGACGCCGTTTCGGCTGCGCGGGCTTCGCATCACCTTGCACGCGGATATCTGCTCGATCGCGCCCGACGGCGCGGTCGTCGTCGACATCCACACCAACGAGGAACGGACCCTCCGCGATGTCGATACCATCGTGCTCGCCATCGGGCGCCGATCGAACGACGCGCTCTATTGGGCGTTGCGGGAGCGGCTGCCCACCTTCCGCATCGGAGACTGCCGGGCGCCCCGCCTGCTCCAGCACGCGATCAACGACGGGGATACCATCGGGCGCGAGCTCGAGGCTCGACTCGACGGAGCCAGATGACGACGGCTGCGGTCCGGGCGGGCGTCTCAGGACGGAGGATTCCATGACGGATTTGTCCCTCTCCTACACACCGGCGACGACCCTTGCCGGACTGATCAGGGAGAAGAAGGTCTCGCCGGTCGAGGTGGTGCGGAACAGCCTCGCCCGCATCGAAGAGGTCAACGGCGCGCTCAATGCCTTCTGCTTCACCTACCCTGAGGAGGCGCTGGCTCAGGCGAAGGAGGCCGAACGCGCGGTCATGGCAGGCGAGCCGCTCGGGCCGCTGCACGGCGTGCCGATCGCCATCAAGGACCTGACGCCCACCAAGGGAAAGCGAACCACGCTCGGCTCCAAGATCTACGAGAACTGGGTGCCGGATTTCGACGTACCCATCGTCGAGCGCCTGCGCGCCGCGGGGAGTATCCTGGTGGGCAAGACGACGACGCCCGAGTTCGCTTACGCCGGCTTCTGCAAGAGCGCGCTCTGGGGCGACACCAACAATCCCTGGGACACGACGCGCTCGCCGGGCGGCTCGTCCGGCGGGTCGGGCGCCGCGGTCGCGACCGGCTGCGTGCCTCTGGCCGAGGGCACAGACGCGGGGGGCTCAGTCCGCATCCCGGCGGCCTTTTGCGGAACCGTCGGGTTGAAACCCACGTTTGGACGAATCCCGCTCCAGATGCTGCCGACCGCGTTCGACGACCTGCTCCATTTCGGCCCGCTCTCGCGGACGATTGCGGACGCTGCGCTGTTCCTCAGCGCCACCCAGGGCCCCGACGATCGCGACTTTCTCTCGTTGCCGGCTGGGCCCGAGATCCAGGTTCCGCCGCCGTCGGATATCCGGGGCCTCAAGCTCGCGGTGAACTACGACTTCGGCTTCTACGCCATCGACGACGACGTGCGCGCCCAGACCCAAGAAGCCGCGCGTGCGCTCGGAGACGCCGGCGCCATGGTCGAAGAAGTGGAGATCGCCTGGTCGCGCGACGTCATCGATCGCTGGGTCGATCACTGGGGCGTGCTGCAGGCCGCCTGCTTCGGCCAGCATCTCGACGAGTGGCGAGATCGGATGGACCCGGTGCTCGCGGCCTACATGGACAGGGGGCTGGCCATGGGCGCGGTCGAGTTCAAGAACATCGAGATCTTCCGCACGCAGATGTGGGAGGACCTGCGGCCGGTCTTTGCCGCGCACGACGCGCTGCTCACGCCCACCTGCGCGCAGCCGCCCCCGCCCAACGACACGCTCGATCCGGACTACTACCGCTTGGACGAGCAGGGGCGCTTCTGCGGGCTCTACATGACCTACCCGTTCAACTTCCTGCATCAATGCCCGGCGCTCGCGGTGCCCTCCGGAGTCACGGCGTCGGGACTGCCGACCAGCCTGCAGATCGTGAGCCGCCGCCACCACGACAACGGCGCGCTCAGGATCGGCGCCGCGCTCGAGGCGATCCGTCCCTGGGCCGAGCGGACACCGCCGCTGTAGGCCGATGAGCTTCCACTGGCCGCGCGCCCGCATTGCGCTTTGACGCAGCCTTGGGCATAAACGCGGCGCGTTCGTTGGGAGCGAGGCCACGGTCATGCGGCGCTCACGGTACTTCCTGCCGACCCTGAGAGAGAACCCGGCCGAGGCGCAGATCGTCTCGCACCGGCTGATGCTGCGCGCCGGCATGATCCGGCAGTCCAGCGCCGGCATCTACAGCTGGCTGCCGCTGGGCCACCGGGTGCTGCGCAAGATCGAGCAGGTGGTGCGCGAGGAGATGGACGCCGCCGGCTGCCAGGAGATCCTGATGCCGGCCGTGCAACCAGCCGAGCTTTGGGAGGAGAGCGGCCGCTACCACGATTACGGCAAGGAGATGCTGCGCTTCACCGACCGGCACGAGCGCCCGATGCTGTTCGGCCCCACCCATGAAGAGGTCGTGACCGATATCTTCCGCAGCTCCGTGCGCAGCTACCGCGACCTGCCGCAGAATCTCTATCAGATTCAGTGGAAGTTTCGAGACGAGCTGCGCCCGCGCTTCGGGATCATGCGCGGCCGCGAGTTCTACATGAAGGACAACTATTCCTTCGACATCGACCGTGCCGGTGCCGTGCGCTCCTACAACAAGATGTTCGTGGCGTACCTGCGCACCTTCGCCCGGCTCGGGCTCACCTCGATCCCGATGCAGGCGGAGAGCGGGGCCATCGGCGGCGACTACAGCCACGAGTTCATCGTGCTGGCGGACACCGGCGAGAGCGCCGTCTACTGCGACCGCGCCTGGCTCGACACCGACCCGCTTGCCATGGGGATCGACTACGAGGCGGACCTGCAGCCCATCGTGGACGAGTGGACCCGGCTCTATGCCGCGACCGACGACAAGCACGACCCTGCCGCCTGCCCGGTGCCCGAAGATTCGCTCTACCAGGGGCGCGGCATCGAGGTCGGTCACATCTTCTATTTCGGCACCAAGTACTCGAAGGCCATGGGTGCCACCGTGAACGATCCGGACGGCGCCGAGGTCGCGGTCGAGATGGGCTCCTACGGGATCGGCGTCTCGCGGCTTGCGGGGGCGATCATCGAGGCGAGCCACGACGAGGACGGCATCATCTGGCCCGAGATCGCGGCCCCGTTCAAGGTGGGCCTGATCAACCTGCGCGCAGGCGATGGGGCGTGCGACGAGGCCTGCGAGGCGCTCTATTCCCGTCTCGTCCAGGCTGGCGTCGAGGTGCTCTACGACGACCGGGATGAGCGCGCGGGCGTCAAGTTCGCCGAAATGGAGCTGATCGGACTGCCCTGGCAGGTCGCGGTCGGCCCGCGCGGAGTCAAGTCGGGCACGGCCGAGCTGAAAGCGCGGGCTGGCGGCGAGGCCGAGGCGCTCTCGTTCGACTCGGTGTCGGCGCACCTGATCGGGGGCTAGCGACCGGCACGCATGTTCTCGGCCTTCGAACGCCTCGTCGCGTTTCGCTACCTGCGCGCCCGCCGGCAGGAAGGTCTCGTCTCGGTCATCGCGGCGTTCTCCCTGATCGGCATCTTCCTCGGCGTTGCCACGCTGATCATCGTCATGTCGGTGATGAACGGTTTCCGCGAGGAGCTGCTGACCCGGATACTCGGGCTCAACGGCCACATGACCACCTATGCCTTCGAGGACGGCTTTACCGACTTCGATACGCTCGCGGGACGCATCGAAGCGGTGGATGGCATCGTCACCGTCTCGCCCGTCGTCACCGGGCAGGTGATCGCGGCGGCGAGCGGCAGGGCCACCTTCGGCCAGGTTCGCGGCGTGCGCGAGTCACACCTTGAGGCAAGGCCGTTACTGATGGAGAACGTGGTCGGAGGCACGCTCGACGGGTTCGCCGCCGGCGAAGGCGTCGTGATCGGCAACCGCATGGCCCGCAAGCTCGGCGTCGGCGTCGGCGATTCGATCACGCTGCTCTCACCGGAGGGCCGGACCACCCTGATGGGCTCGGTGCCGCGCTCCCGCGCCTACGAGGTGGCGGCGACCTTCGACATCGGCATGTTCGAGTACGACGCCACGTACGTCTTCATGCCGCTCGATCTGGCCCAGATCTATTTCAGGAAGAAGGGCATGGTCACCGCCATCGAAATGACGGTCGCCGATCCCGAGCGCATTCGCGAGGTCGAGGCCGCGGTGAAGCAGGTCGTGGGCAGTCAGGGCTGGATCGTCGACTGGCGCCGGGCCAACGCGCAGTTCGTCAATGCGCTCCAGGTCGAGCGCAACGTCATGTTCGTGATCCTGACCCTGATCGTGCTGGTGGCCGCTTTCAACATCATCGCCGGGCTGATCATGGTGGTGAAGGACAAGGGCCGCGACATCGCGATCCTGCGAACCATGGGGGCGACGCGCGGGCAAATCCTGCGCATCTTCTTCATGAACGGCGCGGCGATCGGAGTGGCGGGGACGGTGCTGGGCGTCGCAGGCGGCATCGCCTTCGCCGCCAACATCGATGGCATCCGGGTCTGGCTGGAGAGCATGACCGACACCGAGCTGTTCCCGGCCGAGATTCGCTTCCTCTCACAGCTGCCGTCGAGGACCGATCCGACCGAGGTGGCGATCGTGGCGGCGATGGCGATCGGGCTCTCGTTCCTGGCGACGATCTACCCCGCCTGGCGGGCGGCGCGGCTCGATCCGGTGGAGGCGCTCCGCTATGAATAGCCTCCATGAAAGCGGCGCGCCGTCCCTCGAGCTTCGCGAGGTGGTGCAGACCTTCTATCAGGCGGGCAGCGCCATCGAGGTGCTGAGGGGGGCCTCGCTCTCGGTCCTGCCCGGCGAGATGGTGGCGCTGGTCGGGCCGTCGGGTGCGGGCAAGTCGACGCTGCTGCAGATCGCCGGGCTGCTGGAACGCCCGCGTGCCGGCGAGGTTGCCATCGCGGGCGAGCGTTGCGAAGGCTTGCCGGACCGGCGCCGGACTAGGCTGAGGCGCGAGAGATTGGGCTTCGTCTACCAGTTCCACCACCTGCTGGCGGAGTTCTCGGCGATGGAGAACGTGGTGCTGCCGCAGATGATCGCGGGCCGCTCCAAGCGCGCGGCGCGGGAGCGGGCGCGGGAGCTGCTGAGCCGCCTCGGGCTCGACGCGCGCGAGGGGCACCGGCCTTCGCGCCTCTCGGGCGGCGAGCAGCAGCGCGTCGCCATCGCGCGCGCCATCGCCAACGCGCCGGCAGTGCTGCTCGCGGACGAGCCCACCGGCAACCTCGACCACGAGACGGCGGACTCGGTGTTCGCGGCGCTTCTCGATATCGTGCGCACGACCGGGCTTGCTGCGCTGGTCGCCACCCACAACATGGCGCTGGCCGAGCGCATGGACCGGCGGCTCGCGCTGGAGAATGGTGTCCTCGTCTCGCTCTGAACCGATGATCTCAGATAGAGAATTCGCTCCCGTGCTGCTCGTGACCCACGTCACGGCCATCGACGTGGGCGCAGTCCCGGACCTGCTCGCCGATCTGGGGCGGCCGTCGCGGGTGATGCGGGCCAACAAGGGCGAGCCGTTTCCGCAGGATGTCGAAGCGCTCGGCGGCGTTGTCAGCTTTGGAGGGCCGCAGAGCGCGAACGACGATCACACCGACTACGTGCGCGCGGAGCTCGACTGGATCCCGCGCGTGATGGCGGCGGGTGTGCCGCTGCTCGGCATCTGCCTCGGCAGCCAGATGGTGGCTCGTAGCCTGGGTGCCACGGTGGGGCCGGACCCGAACGGGCTCTACGAGTTCGGCTACTACCCGATCGAGCCGGTGGACGGTGCGGCCGAAGAGCTGGCCCTCGACGGTACGCTCGACGTGGCCCATCGCCACGGCGAGGCGTTCACGCTTCCCGCCGGCGCGCGCCGGCTCGCGCGGCGCGATGTGTTCGAGAACCAGGCGTTTCGCTACGGGGCGACGACCTGGGGCGTGCAGTTCCATCCCGAAGTGAACGACGCTGTGTTGGGACGCTGGCTCAACGTGGACCCGCCGCCGGAGGACCTGGAGCGCAACGGGGCGCAGGCTGTGGCGGAGCAGCACGCCAATCACGCGCGCTATCATCGGGCGATGCACGAGTGGCTCGGGCGCTTCCTCGCGCTCTGGCTTGCCAGCGCGGAGCGTTGATTTGGTCAACAGCCTGATCGTCGGCGTGACCGGCGCGAGCGGCGCCGTCTACGGCGTGCGCCTGCTCGAGGTGCTGCATGAGACGCCTGTCGAGACCCACCTCGTCGTCAGCAAGTGGGGGCAGCGGACGCTGGAGCACGAGACCGGCCGGAGGCTCGAGGACATCCGCGCCCTCGCGGACCGTCACTACGGCGCGGGCGACATGGCTGCCCTGATGTCGTCGGGCTCGGCGGCCATTGAGGGCATGGTGATCGCGCCCTGCTCCGCGCGGAGCCTTGCGGCGATCGCCTGCGGGCTCAGCGAGAACCTGATCCATCGCGCCGCCGACGTCATGATCAAGGAACGCCGGCCGCTCGTGCTCATGGTGCGTGAGACGCCGCTCAGTGCTATCCACCTGGAGAACATGCTCAAGCTGGCACGGCTCGGCGTGACGATCCTGCCCCCCGTGCCGGCCTTCTACAACGAGCCCGGATCGATCGATGAGATCGTCGACTACACGGTCGCCAGAGCGCTGGATCAGTTCGGGCTCAAGCTCGATCTGGGCAAGCGCTGGCAGGGCGCGCTTGTGCGCCGCGTGGCGTCGACTGACGGTTGATGTAGCGTCCGGCCGGTGCCAACCGGCCCCCGGGTCAGAACGTGTGGGCCGCCGCGATCGCGATGGCCCGCTCGATGTCGGCGATGGCGCCGGCCATCTCGCGCCCGATCAGGTCCATCTTGCGGATCTGCTGGATGCGGGGCTCGACCCGGTCGATCTCCCGTTTCGAGTAGATCGTCTGCAGGATGTTGCAGCTGTCGACGAGGCAGATCAGCGCGACATCGCGCGGGTCCGGAATCTCGTCCGAGAACAGCACGTCCGAGATTCGCTTCTTGGCCTCCTGCTCGACCTTGCCATCGACGGTCGGGTAGCGGCGGGCGCGAAACACCCAGAGGAATTTCTCTTCCTGGCGCTGCAAGACGCCGCGCTCCACCAGCTTTTCGAGCGCGGTGGCTCGAATCGTCGTGTCGTGGCTGGCGGATGCTTCCTCGGCGGAGAGGGTCTCGATCCAGGCCCTGCTGTCGGCGACGCTCTGCTCGCCTGCGATCCGGGCCAGCGTGCGGTCGAGAAGGGAGTCGCCCGTAGGCGTGGAATCGATGACCACCAGCTTCTCGGGGTCGGTGTCGATCCGGTTCGCGAAGGCCAGGTCCATGAGGACCGCACCCGTGAGCGCCCGGTTGAGCGTGTGCTCGCTCACCGGGAGGAAGGTGCCGTTCTCGTCATGGAGAAGGAGCACCATGATCTCTTCGTAGAATGTCAGCATGAAACCGTTTCCCGAGGGTCAGGGTGAGGGTCGGCGGCCCGGGGAGCCGCGCCTCATGCGACCGCGGCGCTCGCAGCCTCGCTCGTTTCGTGGCACTCGATGATCGACAGGAAACCGCTCATTTCCATGACCGACCAACACTCGGGCTGCAGGGCAGCCATTGCCAGCTTCCCGCCCCCTTGCTGACACTTTCGGGCGCTGACGAGCAGGACACGCAGGCCGGCGCTACTGACGTAGCCCATCTGGCTGCACTCCAGTACCAGGCGCACGTCGCCACGCTCCACGATTGCGGCGACTCTGGCCTCCAGGTCTGGCGCAGTCGTTCCGTCCAACCGGCCGTTGAGGGAGACGACGACCGCTGTTCCCTCGGTCCGTTCCTCGATTTCCATCGCGGCCTCGCGCTCCGCTTTGGTTGCTCGCGCCAACAGAGGCGCCGGGCAAAGATACGCTGTTAGAGTCGTACTCTGCAATGGTTAGGGGCCGGCTTCATCGCGCCAAAGTCGCGGCCAGGTCAGGCCGAGGATGAGGGCGGCGACCAGGCCCTCAGCCGCGACGATGCGCACGGCATTGGCGCCGCCGAAGAGCTCGCCCATGAGCCCGATGTTGGTGAACCCGATCACGCCGGCGCCGATGGTGAGCGAGAGGATGCCGAGCATGCGGCCCCGCATCTCCGGCGGCGCCATCCCGTAGATCAGCACGGTCTGCATGGTGGAGAAGCCGGCCGCGCCGAGGCCCACGAAGAAGATCACGATGGCCATGGGCGCCGTCTCCGTCATCCAGCTCGCGACGAAGGCCAAGGCGGAGTAGCTCGCGGTTCCGAAGAAGTAGAGGCGCCGGTAAGCCCCGGGGCGAACGCCGATGGCGGCGATCAGCAGCGCGCCGGTGAAGGCGCCACCGCCTTCCAGCGCCGCGAGGCCGCCGATGGCGGCGGCGTTCAGGCCGAGGTTCTCGGTGCCGATGACCGGGATCATCGCGACGAAGGGGAAGCCCCATATGTTGAAGATCACGGTGACGTAGAGGATGCGGCGGACCTCGGGCTCGCGGGCGAGGAAGCGGAAGCCTTCGCGGAAGTCGCCCAGGAGCCTTGCGGAGCGCTGCCCCACGCCGGACGCAAACGCCTTCGGAAGCCCCGGTGTCAACATCAGGCACACCGCGTAGAGCGCCGCCGCCAGTCCGAACGCGCCGCCGAGACCGAGCCATTGGTAAAGCAGCCCGCCGAACAGCGGACCGATCAGCCGCATGGCGTTGCTTGTGGCGCTGTCGAGGCTCATGCCGGCGGCGATTCGCTCCGCGCCAGCGACGTCGCCGATCATCCGCCGTCGGACGGGCATGTCCGTGGTCCAGACCACGCCAGAAAGGAAGGTCGCGAGCGCGATGTGCCAGTAGGTGGCGATACCCGAGAGCGCAAGGGCGAGGACGGCGAGCGAGACCAGCGCCGCGACCCCGAGCGAGCTGTAGAGCAGAATGCGCGGGGACAGGCGGTCGGCGAAGGTGCCGACGATGGGGCCGAACACGGCCAGCGGCAGCATGCGCAGGATGACGAGCAACGCCACCAGCACCGGCGATCCGGTCGTCTCCACGGCGAAGATGCCGACCACCAGCAGCTCCAGCCAGCGGGAGCCCATGCTGAGGAGGCCGATGAGCCAGAGGCGCAGATAGAGGTGGTCGCCCAGGAGCTCGGTCAGCCGGCGCGGCAGGATCATCGATGGCACCTCGCGTTGGGCGACGGCGTTGAGGGGACAGCGAGCCAGCAGGTGGCCCGGTCGGGCGATGGAGTGCGCGGCGCGCAAGGCGCCGGCGCCCCGCCACTATGACACGAACCGGGGCGGATTGGGTGATAGGGGGCCGGTTGGCGCGATTTGGCGGGTATGCAGCCGTTGTAGGCATCGACTGCATTGCTATCAGCACCTACACTGAGGGAACTGATAAGGAAGAGGTTGGCGCAATGGCCAGTATTACAATCCGCAACCTCGACGATGGCGTGAAGTCGCGGCTCAGGGTACGCGCGGCCGAGCACGGACGATCGATGGAGGAAGAGGCGCGGGTCATCCTGCGGGATGCGGTCGGGACGGAGGCCGGAGCGGATAACCTCGCCAGCGCGATCCGCGCGCGCTTCGCGCCATTCGGCGGGGTGGAGCTCGAACTCTCGCCGCGGGAGCCCATGCGCGAGCCGCCCGATTTCGATTGACGGCTGTCGTTGTTCCTCCTGGACACCAACGTCGTCTCCGAACTGATGCGGTCGGCGCCCGAGCCGGCCGTCGAGGCATGGGTGGCGTCGCGCCGGGCGGCGGACATGTACTTCTCGGCCGTCGGCGAAGCGGAGCTCCGCTACGGGGTCGCGATTATGCCGGTAGGCCGCCGAAGAGACGCGCTCGCATCAGCGGTCGACGGATTGGTAAGGGAGGACTTCGCCGGTCGAGTGCTGCCGTTCGACAGCGTGGCGGCGCAGGCTTACGCGGAGATTGCCGCCACGCGCCGCAGAGCCGGCCGGCCCGTCTGTCAGGCCGATTGTCAGATTGCGGCAGTTGCACAGGCGCGCGGCTTTGCAGTGGCCACGCGCAATGTGCGCGATTTCGCCGGTATGGGTATCGAGGTCGTCAACCCATGGGCGGGCGGGTGAACGGCGTCACCGTGGCGCTCGCTTGCAGTTGCCTCCCCAGGACGCTTGGTGGATTGTCCCGCCGACACGACCGGCGGACGCACAAGGAGGGGACCGAGCCCGTGCCGAAGATCGACAAGCTGGAAATCGACCTGTTTCGCCTGCCGCTGCCGGAGCCGGTGGGGGCTGCGGCGGCGGGCGTGATGACCGCCTTCGACATGGTGACGGCGCGGATCACGGACAGCGACGGCACGACGGGTGTGGGCTACACCGTGGCGCACCAGGGGCAGGGCGGCCCCATCGCGGCGCTGTGCGACGGGTCCTTCCGCTCGAGCATCGAGGGCCGCGACCCGGACCTGATCGAGACCATCTGGCGGGACATCTACAAGCGCCACCACTATGCCGGCCGGGGCGGGCCCGTGGCCTTTGCCATGGCGGCGGTGGATGTCGCGCTGTGGGATTTGAAGGGCAACCGGCTCGGCACGCCTCTCTGGCGGCTGCTCGGCGGCGCCAACCCCTCGGTCAGGGCCTATGCCGGCAACATCGACCTGAACTTCCCGGTAGACAGGCTGCTGGAAGGCGGCATGGCGAGCGTCGAGCAGGGGTTCCGCTCGGTCAAGATGCGGCTCGGCCGCCCGACCATCGCCGAGGACATCGCCCGCGTCGACGCGATGCGCAACCGCCTGCCGGACGACATCGAGATGATGGTGGACGCGAACGAGGCCTGGCGGGTGGATCAGGCGGCGCGCGCCATGACGCTGCTCGAGCCCTTCGACCTGGTCTGGCTGGAGGAGCCCATCGCGCCCGACAATACCGCCGGCTACGCCCATCTGCGCTCGCTCGGCAAGGTGCCGCTGGCGGCGGGCGAGAACCACCACACGCTCGCGGAGTTTGCGGCGCTGATCGGAGCCGGCGGCGTCGATTTTCCGGAGCCCGACCTCACCACCTGCGGCGGCATCACGCCATTCATGAAGATCGCGCATCTCGCCGAGGCGCACGGCCTGCCGGTGATGAGTCACGGCGTGCACGACCTGCACATCCACCTGCTGGCGGCCGCTCCGAACGCCGCCTACCTGGAGTGGCATGCCTTCGACCACGACAAGTACATGGAGGACCCGCTGACCGTGGAGGACGGCTACGCGCATGCGCCGGACCGGCCGGGGCACGGCGTCGCGTTCGACTGGCAGGCCCTCGCCGCCCACCGGCCGTAGCGCCTCCAACGGCTTGAATGGGGGAGGTTCATCCCGGACTATCCCAGAGTATCCCGGATGGAATTGACTCTTGGGCGTGGAGAGGGAGGAGCGCGATGGGCGAGAGCGATAGGGGCAACGTCAAGGAGGGGTGGAGCGCCTGGTGGAGCTTCGCGCGCATCCCCGAGTTCCCGGTGGAGGCGGAGAAGACCGCGCTCATCGTGATCGACATGACCTACCAGCAGGCCCACCGCGATTACGGGCTCTGCAAGCGGATCATCGAGGCGGGGCTGGAGGGCGACCTTTCCTACTACCTCGACCGGATTGACCGCGTGGTGGTGCCGAACCTGGTGCAGCTCATCGCGGCGTGCCGTGAGGCGGGCGCGCCGGTGATCTACACGCGCTGCGCCTCGCTGGTGGGCGACGGCTCGGACCAGACCTGGCGACACCGGCACTTCGGCGTGGTCACCACCGTCGACTCGAAGGACGCGCAAGTCCTCGCGCCGCTCGAGCCGGAGGAGGGCGACATCACGCTGACCAAGTCGGGCTCGGCGGTCTTCCCCTCGACCAACTGCGAGCATCTGCTGCGCGTGAAGGGGATCACCACCATCGTGGTGAGCGGCATCTTCACCAACAGCTGCGTCGAGGGCACGATCCGGCTCGCGGGCGATCTCGACTTCCGCTGCCTGATGCCCGAGGACTCATGTGCCGCCATGTCGCCGAGCGGGCATGCCAGCGCGGTCGAGTATCTCGACGGCAATTTCTGCCACGTGAAGCCGACGGCAGAGATCATCCGCCTGCTGGGCGAAGGGCAGGATGCGGCCGCCGCCTGACGCTACTCCGCCTGCCGGATGATACCGTCGCGGGCGAGCGCCGCGCAGGCGGCCTCGTCGTAGCCGATCTCGCGCAGGATCGCGGTGCTGTGCTGGCCGAGGGCCGGCACGTCCGTCTCGATGCGCCCCGGCTCCTCCCGGAACTTGATCGGGATGCCGAGATGGGAGGCGCCGTCATCGGCCCGCACCATCATGTCGCGCGCGGCGAGGTGAGGATCGTCGAAGGCTTCCTTGAGGTCGAGGACCGGCGCGAAGCAGATGTCGCGGCCGGCGAACCAGTCCACCCATTCGGCCTGGGTGCGCGTGGCGAAGGTCTCTTCGAGGAAGGCGTGGAGCGGGGCCTGCGCGGGGCCTGCGGGCTCGCGGCCGAGGGGGATCAGGTCCGGCCGTCCCACTCCCTCCAGGAAGTTGACGACGAACTTCATCTCGCCCCCGCCCAAGGTGATGTAGTGGCCGTCCCTGGTGCGGTAGGGGCGGTAGAAGGCGGCGCCGCCCTGGGTGCGTTCGGCTGAGGGGTCCGGCGCGCGGCCGTCGGCGAACACGCGGCCCGCCACGTGCGACGTCCACGACACCACCGTGTCGAACATGGCGAGATCCAGGTAATCGCCGCGCCCGGTTGCCTGACGGCGCAGCAGGGCCATGAGGATGCCGGCGAGCGCCATGAGCGAGCCTCCCATGTCCGACGGCGGCAGGCAGGCCATGGCGGGCTTGCCGTCGCCATCGACGCTGAGGCTGGCGACTCCGGCGAGGGCGTTGACGCTGAGGTCGTGGGCCGGGCGGTCGCGGTAGGGCCCGGACTGGCCGAAGGCCGAGATGGAGGCGTAGACCACCTGCGGCGCGCGTGCGCGCACGGCCTCGTAGCCGACGCCGAGGCGATCGACCACGCCGGGGCGGAAGGTCTCGAGCACCACGTCGGCGGTCTCGGCCACGCGCATGAAGGCCTCGCGCCCGGCCTCGCTCTTGAGATCGACCGCCAGGCTTCGCTTGCCCCGGTTGGCGTTGCGGAAATAGACCGTGTGGCCGGCCTGCACAGGCCCGATGACGCGCGCGGGATCGCCGCTCTTCGGGTCCTCGACCTTGATCACGTCGGCGCCGTGGTCCGCCATCATCATCGCGAGATGCGGGCCGGGCAGGAACCGGGAGAGGTCCAGCACCCTGATCCCTTCGAGCTTCATGGGTCGCCTCCATGCGCGGGTTCGCTCTCGGTTGGCGCCGACATACCCCGTGATCGCCGCGCGCGCCATGGCGCCGAAGCCCGAGCCTGAGCACTCGCGCAAAGGTGACGGGATGTCCGCCGGCACGGCGGTCGCGTCATTGCCCGAGAGAGGGGTTTCGGGCAGGCTTCGGTGCTTGACGGGAGGCACATAAATTCTCCGTCGTCGTGTTGTGAAACGCTGCGCGCCCCTTCTGCTTGCATTGATGTTGGCTGCGCTGCCCGCGCGCGCCGAGCCGCTGGTGCTGGCGTGGCCCTCGCCCGGCAATGACAGGGGCTGGGAGATCGAAGAGTTCGAAGGCGAGACCCGCTATCGCGTGGTCAAGATCGACGGGCAGCGTGTGCTCGAGGCGGACAGCAACGCCGCGGCGTCGAGTCTTTACCTGGAGAGGGAAGTCGATCTCACGGCGACGCCGATACTGGAATGGAGTTGGCGGATCGAGAAGCCGCTTGCGCTGGACGACGAGCGGATCAAGGACGGCGACGATTTTGCTGCACGGGTCTACGTGGTCGCGCCCGGCGAGGGAATGTTCGCGCTGCCGCGGGCGATCAGCTACGTCTGGGCCAACCGGGCGGAGGTGGGCGAGAGCTGGCCCAACCCCTTCACCTCAAAGGTGATGATGGTCGCGATGGATACCGGGGATGCTGAGGCGGGCACTTGGCGGACCCATCGGCGGGACGTCCGCGCCGACTTCCTCCGCCTCTTCGACATGGAGGTGGACGAGCTCGAAGGCATCGCGGTCATGACCGACTCGGACAACTGCGGGCAGAGCGCCCGCGCCTGGTACGGCGAGCTCGCCTTCCACCCCGAATAGGACGCACCGACCCGGTTAGGGCGTAAGCGGATGGCCGCTACCACCTGTGGTCGTGACCGTGCCGATGCCGCTGAGGATGAACGTGGCGGGGCTGCGGGTGAACCCGCTGACTGTACATGTGGCGATGCCGGTGTTGCGGAGGATGCACGTGCCGGTGCTGCGGATGAACCTGATGGCGCCGCCAATGGCGATACTCGTGCCGTTCCGGGTGGACGTGCCAGGGCTGAAGATGAACCCGCGGGCCGTGCCACTCGCGATACTTGTGCCGTTGCGGGTGCGCCTGCCAGGGCCTTACGTGGAGCCGCGGGCCGTACCACTCGCGATGGTGGTAGCGCTGGGGATGGACGTGCCTGGGTCCCGGATACCCCAGCCACACGCTCCATCCGTGTCGATGGTGCCGCGGATGCTGATGCCATCCTCCGTGGTGTCGATGGGTGAAGAAGGGACCGTCGTACGGGGCTACCAACGTCACGCCGACGCTGAACGAGTTCCGGTGCTTGGACCGCTTGTCGGATTTCGGGCCGAGCAGGCCGCCGATGACGCCGCCCACGATCGCTCCTTCCCACGACCATTCGTGGTCGGCGCGGGCGGGCGTCTCCGCCACGGTCGAGCCGAGCACGATGACGGCCGCGAGCGCGATTCCGCCAATGAGACACCGTTTCCAGTTCCGCATCATCGCCATCCTCCATTCTCGATCGGCAGCCGATGAAGTGGCGCCCGTCCGGTTGAGGCGGTCACACGAGCCATCATCGCCATCGTTGGCAAGCCGAGGTGCAAGATCAAGAGAAATGCCCCTTTTTGGCGACTAAAAGAACTGTAAAGAATTGTGTCGCAGAATGGATACACGCTTTTTGTGGCCTTTTCATGACCGGACAGGAATAACGCGGGCGACGAAATTCAGTGGTGCCGGTCAGCGGGACGGCGCAGGCGCGTCGCTGCCGCTCGGGCTGGCCGCCTTGATCGGGGCGGGGGGCTGTGGTTGTTTGGCCCGAGCCCCTTGCGAGTTTCCATGAAGCTGCACCGCACCTATCTCTTCGCCCCCGGCAACCATCCGCGCAAGGTTGCCAAGGTGTTTGGCGCGGGCGCCGACGCGGTTGTGCTCGATCTCGAAGACGCGGTGGCCGCGGCGGAGAAGGAGGCCACGCGGGCGGTCGTGGTCGAGGCGCTACAGGCGCCACGCCCCTGCCTCGGCTACGTGCGTGTAAACGGGCTCGATACCGACTATTGCTACGGCGACCTGCAGGCCGTCGTTGCGGCGGGCGTGGACGGCATCCTGCTGCCCAAGGTCGAGGCGCCCAGCCAGCTGGAGACGGTGGACTGGCTGCTCGGCCAGCTGGAGCGCGAGCGGGGGCTGGAGCAGGGCACCATCGACCTGTTGCCGATCATCGAGACCGGCCAGGGGGTCGTCGCCGCCCAGGCGATTGCCCGCGCGGAGACGCGGGTGCGCCGGCTTTCCTTCGGCGCCGGCGACTACACCCGCGACATGGGCATGGTCTGGACCGGGGCGGAGGCCGAGCTCGCGCACGCGCGCGCGTCCATCGTGCTCGCCTCCCGCGTCGGTGGGCTGGAGGCGCCGGTCGATACGGTCTTCATCGACCTTGCCGACGCCGAGAACCTGGAGCGCTCGGCCCAGACCGCGCTCAGCTTCGGCTTCCAGGGCAAGCTCTGCATCCACCCCAAGCAGGTGGAGCCGGTGAACCGGGTGTTCACGCCGAGCGCCGAGGCCGTGGCCCAGGCGGAGAAGCACGTCGCCGCCTTCAGGGAGGCGGAGGCCGCGGGCTCGGCCTCGATCCAGGTCGATGGCTACTTCATCGATTACCCGATTTACGAGAAGGCCGAGCGGGTGCTGCGGATCGCCGAGGCGGTCCGACAGAGGAACGCGCAGGCCGGCTGAACGGGAGACGCGGGATGTTGATGTCCGGCGAGGAATACCGGGAGTCGCTCAGGCGGCTTACGCCCAGGGTCTACGTCGATGGCGACGAGGTTGCGTCGGTCGCGGACGAGCCCCGCTTCGGGCCTGGAGTCGCAGCGCTGGGACTGGTGTACGACTTCGCGCGCGACGAGCGCCACCGGCACACCATGGCGGCGGTGGAGGAGAGCACCGGCGCCGAGGTCCACCGCTTCCTCCACATCAACCGGTCGACCACCGACCAGCTCCACAAGCTGGAGGCGGTGCGCCTTGTCTGCCAGTACACCGGCTGCGCCCAGCGCTACCTGACCCAGGACGGCCTCAACGCGATATACCAGGCGACCTGGCGCATCGACCAGGAGACCGGCAGCGCCTTGCACGAGCGCTTCCTCGCCTACCTCCATCGGGTGCAGGCGGAGGACCTCACCCTCGGCGTCGCCATGACCGACGGCAAGGGCGACCGCTCGCGCCGCCCCCATGCCCAGGCCGTGCGCGACTCGTACGTCCACATCACGCGGCGCCGGCCCGACGGCATCGTGATCCGCGGGGCGAAGGCGATCGTCACCGCCGCGCCCTACGTCCACGAGTACCTGGTCATGCCCTGCCGCAACATGACCGAGGACGACAGGGATTTCGCGCTCTGCTGCGCGGTGCCGGTCGATGCCGATGGCGTCACCGTCGTGGCCCGCCCGGCCGGCCGGCCGGGGGAGAAGGCGGCTGCGTTCAGCGCCCGCTACGGCCAGTCCACCGGCGTGGTCATCTTCGACGACGTGTTCGTGCCGTGGGAGCGCGTGTTCCTCGCCGGCGAGTGGGAGCATTCACAGCACCTGACGCAGGCTTACGCGACGCATCACCGGCATTCCTGCATCGGCGCGCGCGCGGGCTTCGGCGACCTGCTGATCGGCGCCGGCGTGCTGATGGCCGAGGCCAACGGGCTCGAGGTCGAGCGCACGTCGCACCTGCGCGACCGCATGGTGGAGCTGATCAAGATCGTCGAGGGCTTCTACGCCTGCGGTGTCGCAAGCTCGGTCTATGCCGTGGCCGACGGCTCCGGCTGCGTCGAGCCCGACCGCGTGTTCGCCAACATCGGCAAGCTGCTGCTGTCTACACAGATCTACGACATGCACCGCATCGCGCACGAGGTCTCGGGCGGGCTGGTGGTGGCGCTGCCGGGGCCGGACGAGGACCACAATCCGGCGACCGCCGGCACGCTTGCCGAGATGCTGAAGGGGCGGGAAGACCTGCCCTACGGCGAGCGCATGGAGGTCGCGCGCCTGATCGAGGATCTCACCGCGTCCGGCACCGCCGGCTGGTACTCGGTCATCAGCCTGCACGGCGGCGGCTCGCCGCAGGCGACGGGGCTGGAGATCTTCCGCAGCTATCCGGTCGAGGACAAGGTGGCGCTGGTGGAGAAGCTGCTCGACCGGGGCGTGCTGACGGACGAAAGCGGCACGGAGAGCCGTGACCGCCAGCCGGGGCGCTGCTGCCCCGTCGGCTGCAAGCCGGAAGAAGTTCCGCCGCCGGCGAAGCGTGTCGCCAACTGAACGAACACCCGAAACAAATAAAGAGGGAATCGACCATGTCCGTGGAGCAACGCCTTCAGCGCCTCGAGGATATCGAGGCCATCAAGCAGCTCATCGCC
>JAPPKP010000383.1 GCA_028819955.1 Rhodospirillaceae bacterium
AAAACCATCGAATAACCGGAGCGTCGCGCCATCAGGGAGCGCAAGCACGCTCATCTGGAATATCGAAGGAGCCGCCGTTCCCGGCTTCGGCTGCAGTGAACGCAGCCCGGACCGCAGCGGGGTCCGTCAGGGCGGCAGGGTCGATTCCCAACGCCCGAAGAATCTCTTCGCGGATCGAGCGCTTGAGCTTCCTGCCCGACAAGGACATGTCCTCTGCGTGGACGTACACCCGGCCGTCGATCGTCAGCGTGACGAGATAGGTGGAACCGTAACGCCACGGGCTTTCGTCCTCTCTGATGAGGCATGCGAGATATTGAGATTGTCCCGCGCCCCGCCCGGCTTGCTCCAGGAAGCGAGCGCGCGAGCCGAGCGCGAAGTCCATCAAGCTGCCAGTGCCGTTCTCTACCTGCTGCGCCGTCACTCGCGGGGGTGCAACAGGAGTCCCACCAACGGGAAGCGGACACGCTTCCTGCGACTGCGCCGATGCGGGGAGCGCGTTGGAGAAAGCGCCGGCCAACACAAGAAGGCCAGCCACAAGAACGAAGGAAATCCTGGTTTTCCATGTCGCGGTATTCATTGCTAGGTCCTCGTTCTGGGGAAAGGCGGGCGAGCTATGGTCGAATTTGGTCCCCGGAGTGGTTGAGTCGTGAAGCGTGTCCTTTCTGAAACCCTAGCTCTTTAGGTCCAGATTCGAAATGTGCAAAAAAGTTAAGTAACGATATGAAAATTCGAGAATACCGTACTGGCTCTCTGCGGGCACGCCCGAAAGCGTCAGACGATCTCGTATGCCTTGACCGTGCCGCTGCCATAAATGCAAGCCACGAACGGAGGGTCGGTCTTCGCCGCGAAGCCAGCGATACGGCGCCTTCCTTTCACCAGTAGCTCCGCGATGTCCGGTCCGGTTGCGTTCTTCATCCGGAGCACGATGACCCGCGCCGAATGCCGCTGGATCGCTTGCAGCTCGGCGGCGCGATAGCGAACGCCTCTGTCCTTCGCGATTGCGACCCAGCCCATGCCCCCGACGAGCGCAATCCACTCCTCGTCCGGCGCATCTTGCGGGAGATGGTCGTCATGTACCTCGACCGCCATGCCCTCGGCGCGAAGACGGTCCGCGATGATGTGCCGTCCGAGGCTGCGATCGATGAAGAGCGTGCGCTCAGGCTGCGGCTTGGAGCTCGCACCGGATCGCTTCTTCGATTTCCTCATGCCCACGCTCATAGTCGTGCGCCAGGTCGCTGATGGCTTCACCTGCCTTGTAGCGTTCGGCGATGAGCTGAGTTGCGAGGCCGGTGCCTGCGATGACGGGCCGCCCGGCGGAGAGCATCGGATCGATGACGATCATCGCGGGCCAGCGGTCCATTCCGGCTAAGACCCTCGCCCGTCAGGGTCGGGATCGGCGATGGCTTCCAGCCAGCGGGGAGAGAAGGCGAGGACCGGGATGTCGGGCGGCAATTGGGGGTTGAACAGCGCGTTGTGCCACCAGGTCTCCTCGCGGCGCAGATCGCCGGGCCTGAGCCGCTGGACGGTGCTGGGAAGCGTGTAGCCTTGGCTGTCCTGGGCGAAGGCCAGGACGCAGCGCCCCTCACGCTCCAGATCGGCGGCAAGGGCCGAGCCGGCCGCGAAAGTGGCGGTCAGCACGTCGCTGAAGTCGCGCGCGTACTGGTAGTAGCGCTCCGCCAGCAGGGCGAGCGCTGCTTCGCGTCGATCGCGCGGGTCGTGGGTGCGCCGCGCCAGGTGACGAAACTCGGGCGCGAAGGACTCAGGCTCCCGCCTGACCAGCAGCGTGGTCATCGCCGGCGCGAGCTCCTCGCCTGCAGCGCCTATAACCTGCGGGCGCATCCCCGGCGATGGCCGGCCGGAGCGGCGGCGCATGGCGTCGGCGCGTATGCGGCACTGCCAGCCGATGAAGTGATCGCGCAGGCGTTCGGCCCGCGGCGCAACGGTCACGGCCATCGACCCCGGCTCGCACAATTCACGCGCATGGTGCGCTTGGGATGGTAGCCGCGCCCTCCGGTCGGGACCATCGGGTTTGGCTTCCGCCTGTCACGAGGAAGCCCGATCGTCGCACTTATCCCACTTGTCTCACTTAATACCGGCGAATCCCGCCTTAAATGTTGCGCCGTCCGCATCGGGTACCGCGCGCGTGCCGCGTGACCGCGACGAGAAATCCGCTAGGATCGCAGGCCGCTCCCACCAACCGAACGAGGCCCCCATGTCGCGCGGTCCGGAACTTCCCTCCGTCAACCAGCTCGCCGCCGTCGCCCAGGACTTCATGCTCGACATGACGCTGGAGGATGTGACGAACCAGCGGGAGGCCATGCGCGGCGCCATCGCGAGCCTGCGCCGGATCGACGACATGCCGGAGGAGCGGCCAGCCGTCTCCTATCCGCGCACCTCCGGCTACCGGCCGCACCCGGACGAGAACCCCTACAACGCCTGGTACTGGCGGACCGAGGTCAAGGGGGCGGACGCAGGGCCGCTGGCTGGCGAGGAGATCGGGATCAAGGACGTGGTCTCGCTGGCCGGCGTGCCGATGATGAACGGCTCGCGCGCCCTCGAAGGCTACGTGCCGACCATCGACGCCACCATCGTGACCCGCATGCTCGACGCGGGCGCCACCATCGTCGGCAAGACGGCCTGCGCCGACTTCTCCTTCTCCGGCGGCGGCCACACCAGCGGCTACGGCCCGGTGCGCAACCCGCGCAAGCCCACCCATGCGCCGGGCGGCTCGTCCAAGGGGAGCGCCGCGGCGCTGGCCGCAGGCGACGTGGCGATGGCGATCGGCGGCGATCAGGGCGGCTCGATCCGCATCCCGGCCTCCTGGTGCGGCGTGGTCGGCCTCAAGGCGACCTACGGCCTGATCCCCTATACCGGGTGCCTCGCGATCGAGATGACCCTCGATCACATCGGGCCCATGACCGATACCGTCGAGAACTGCGCCCGCATGCTCTCGGTCCTCGCCGGCCCCGACCCGCTGGATCCGCGCCAGCGGGGCGTGATCCCCGCCGATTGCGTGCGGGACTACATGCCGGCGATCGGCGTGGGCTGCGAAGGCGTGCGCGTCGGCGTGCTGACCGAGGGCTTCGGCCAGACCGAGCAGACCTGGCCCGAATTCGGCCTGCCGGGGAGCGAGCCGGCGGTGGACGATGCGGTGCGCGCCACGGTACGCCGGCTGGAGGAACGGGGCGCCCAGGTCACCGAGGTCTCGGTGCCCGAGCATTACCACGGGCTCAGGCTCTGGTTCGCCATCGCGGCCGAGGGCGCGACCGAGTTCATGCTCAAGAACGGCGGGGTCGGCACCGGCTGGTTCGGCTACTACGACACCCAGTTTCTCGAGCACGCGTCGCGCGCCGCGAAGACCCGTCAGAACGACTACCCGCTCACCGTGAAGAACGTGCTGCTGCTTGGCGGGTACCTCAAGCGCTACTACCACGGCACCTACTACGCCAAGGCGCAGAACCAGCGCGCGCGGCTGACTGCGGCTTATGACAAGGCGCTTCAGGACGTGGACGTGCTGGTGCTGCCGACCATTCCGCACCTGCCCGGGCCGATCCCGAGCCTGGATGCCGACTTCGGGGAGTACATGTCGCGCGCGCTCTGCATGATCAACAACACGCCGCAGTTCAACCTGACCGGCCATCCTGCGATCAGCGTGCCCTGCGGCGTGAGCGACGACCTGCCCATCGGCTTCCAGATCGTCGGCCGCCACTTCGAGGACCTCACGGTGCTCAGGGTCGCCGACGCGGTGGAGAAGAGCGCGGATTGGCAGAGCGTGTAGCGCGCCGGGCGCCCGGCACGGGCTCAGGAGACAGCGAGGTGCGGCAGTGACGGAGACACCGGAACGCTGGGTCGTCCGCAAGCCGGCGCTGACGAGCGGCGGCGGCGTGGTCGCGACCCAGCACCGGGCCGCGTCCGAGGCCGGCGCGCGGGTGCTGGCAGAGGGCGGCAATGCCGTGGACGCCGCCATCGCCGCGAGCCTCGCGCTGGCTACGGTCGAGCCCTGGATGAGCGGGCTCGGCGGCGGCGGTTTCATGCTCGTCCGTCCCGCAGGCGATGCCCGCACGCATGCCGTCTCCTTCGGGATGGTGGCGCCGGGCGCGTTGGACCCGGCGGACTACCCCCTCACGGGCGAGGCCGGCGCGGACCTGTTCGGCTGGCCGGCGGTCAAGGAGGACCGCAATCTGCGCGGCCCGCTCGCGGTGGCGGTGCCGGGCCAGGTCGCGGGACTCGGGTTGGCGCACGAGCGCTTCGGCACCTGGAGCTGGGCCGACCTCGTGGCGCCCGCGTGCGCGCTGGCGGAGCCGGGCATGGCGGTGGACTGGCACGCCACCGTCGCCATTGCGGCGTCGGCGCCGGAGCTTGCAAGCGACACCGGCTGCGCCGCAGCGTATCTGGCGGACGGCTTCCCGCTGGCTACGCCCTGGACCGGGGAGGCGCCGCGCATCCGCTTGGGCCGGCTCGCGGAGACCCTGCGCCGGCTCGGCGAGGCAGGACCGCAAGACGTCTACACGGGCGAGATCGGGCGGGCGATTTGCGCCGACATGGCGGCGCTCGGCGGCCGTCTCTCGGCAGCCGACCTGGCGGCCTACCAGGCCACCATCGAGGAGGCGCCCGAGACCCGCTACCGCGACGCTCGGGTCGGGACCGCACCGGGGTTGACCGCGGGGCCGACCCTGGTGGACGTGCTGGACCGTCTCGCAGCCTCGCTCGATCCCGGCGAGGCACCCAGCGGCGGAGCCTACGCGGCCTACGCCGAGGCGTTGCAGGCGGCCTACGCCGAGCGGCTTCGGGCCATGGGTGCGGGCACCGATGCCGACCGTGCATCCTGCACCAGCCATCTCGGCGCGGCCGACCGGGACGGCACCGTGGTCGCGCTGACTCAGACCCTGCTTTCGCCCTTCGGCGCCAAGGTGATGCTGCCTGAGACCGGGATCCTGCTGAACAACGGGATCATGTGGTTCGACCCCCGGCCCGGCGGCCCCAACTCCATCGCCCCCGGCAAGCGGCCGCTTTCCAACATGTGCCCGACCATCGTCGAGTTCGCGGACGGCCGGCGCGCGGCGCTCGGCGCCTCGGGCGGGCGCCGCATCCTGCCTGCCGTCGCGCAGCTGCTCTCCTTCCTCGTGGACTTCGGTATGAGCCTGGACGACGCCGCGCATTGCCCGCGCATCAATGCAGACGGCGCCAATCTTATCGAGGCGGACGCCAGGCTGTCGGCGGAGACGCTGGCCCTGCTGGAGGCCCGGTTCGCGCTCGGGGTGCGCCCCCACGGTGTGCATCCCTCCGCCTACGCCTGCCCCAGCGCGGTCGTCTGGGACCCGCAGGGCGGGACCGCGAGCGGCGCTGCCCACGTGATGTCCCCGAATGCCTGCGTCGGCGCGCCGTGACGCCGGAAAGGAGAGGTCCATGAGCAATCAGACGCGCCTTGGCATGATCACGCCCTCGCTCAACACGGTGCTGGAGCCCGTGACCTACGCCCTGCTCGCGGACCTGCCCGACGTGACCGCGCATTTCAGCCGGGTGCAGGTGACTCGGGTCTCTCTGGGTGAGGACTCGGCGGCTCAGTTCGCCCACGAGCCGATGCTCGCCGCCGCGCGCATGCTGGCGGATGCCCGCGTCCACGCGATCTGCTGGAACGGAACGGCAGGAAGCTGGCTCGGCCCCGACTTCGACCGCCGGCTGTGCGAAGCGATCGCGCGCGAGACTGGCATTCCGGCGACGAGTGCGACGCTGGCATTGGCGGAGCTTTTCCGGAGCCGGGGAGTCAAGCGCTACGCCCTGGTCACGCCGTTCGAGGGCGCGCTGCAAGAGGCGATCATCGAGACCTACGGGCGCGAGGGCTTCGAGTGCGTGGCCGAGCGGCACGTGGATAGCGACGACACCTTCGGCTACGCATCCATCCCGCCAGCCACGACCGAAGGGATGATCCGCGACGTGGTTAGCGCGGAGCCCGAGGCGATCGCTGCGGTCTGCACGAACCTGAACGGCGCGCCCCACGCGCCAGCGCTGGAGGCCGAAGCCGGCGTCCCGGTCTACGACAGCGTGGCGGCGGCACTATGGGGCACGCTCGCGCTCGCCGGCGCGGACCCGAGCCGCATTAACGGCTGGGGCGAGATCTTCTCCGTCGCCCCGGCCTCGCTGGAACGCCTCGGCGCCCTGCCCTAGCCACCGCGAACCTCGAGAGTCCCCTACCTCACCCCGACCCTCTCCTCCCCCGAGGGGAGGAGAGGGAGAATTTGGCGGTGCCGTCTACGTCCCCCCTCCGCCTTCGGGGGAGGGGGACAGGGGGAGGTGGCTTTCGTCTGGGCCGCCGCGACCCTGTAAGGCCGGTTCGCGCTCTAAGCGCTCGCGGCCTGCTCTTCCTCGGGCTCCAGCAGGTCGGCCACGGGCGTCGAGTGCCAGCCGTCGGCACGCTTGGCCCAGTAGAGGTCGTAGAGCCGGCCGGTGGTGATGCCCGGCGCGCCGTTGCCGATGGGCTTGTCGTTGACCCGGACCACCGGGACGACCCCGCCTGCCGATGACGAAATGAAGGCCTCGCCGGCGTCCTCCAGGTCTTCGGCCTTGAGGTCGGTGGCCTCGGCTTCCAGGCCGATGTCCTGACAGAGATCGAAGACGGTCTTGCGGGTGATCCCTTCTAGCAGGTTGTCGCCGGGAGTGAGCGCCTTGCCGTCCCGGATGATCCAGACGTTGAAGCCGGGGCCTTCCGTGACATAGCCGTCGGTCGAGAGAAGTACGGGCTGGTCCGCGCCGGCGTCGAGCGCCTCGAAGTGGGCGGCGGTCAGGTCCATCCGGTTGAAGTTCTTGCAGCGCTGGTTGATCGCGGCGTCCGGCGCGCGGCGGGTCTGGGCGATCCAGAGATGCGCCCCCGACTTCACCTTGGGCTCGGCGACAATCGTGTAATAGGGCACCGCATAGGCGATCAGCTCGTTCTCGGCGGTCCGGGGGTCGCCGAACGCGCCGCCGCCGACGTAGCGGCCGCGGGTGCAGAGAACGTAGACGATCGAGTCGGTGAAGTCCGCGCGATGAACGCACTGCGCCATGACGCTCCTGATCTGCGCATCCGACATGGGCGGCGTGAGCCGGACGTGCTCGCACGAGGCGTAGAAGCGGTCCATGTGATCGTCGAGGCGGAAGAACGCGCTGTCACACACCGTGACCGCGTCGAACACCACGTCGCTCTTGTGGAAGGCCGGGTCGAGAATGGGCACCGACGCCTCCTCGATCGGCACGTATTCTCCCTGGCAATAGGCGATTCCCTTCGACTCCGACATGGCTACAGCCTCCCTGGCGGCGTTGTGCGGTTCGATGCGGACGGTAAGGCGGCGCCCCCATTGCCGTCAACGTCTGGCAATTCCGGGTCCAAGACGTCTCCGGAGAATTTCGCGTCGAATTATACGAAAAGCGCAGAATCGGATGGGGAGGCGGCGCGGAAGCCGCTATGATGGGTCATCTAAACGAAGCGGGGTAACCCGCCGAAGCGCCCGTCTCACAGAAAACAAGTTGGTCCATCATGTCAGACATCGGTTCGCCGCCCAGCGAAGGCGGCTCAATCACGGCTCAGGTCAAGTGGTTCAACCCGACCAAGGGGTTCGGCTTCCTCGTACCCGACGACGGATCGCCAGACGTCTTTTGCCACGTCTCTGCGGTCGAACGGGCGGGCTTCGATACGCTTCCCCAAGGAGCCACCGTCACCTGCGAGATCGTGCAAGGGCAGAAAGGCCCGCAGGTCTCGCAGATCCTTAACGTCGACACCTCGACCGCGACCGTCATGCCGCCACGCGGCGATCGACCGCGCCGGCCCGGACCCGGAGGCTACCAGGCCCGGCGCTTCAACGAGCCCATGGGCCCGACCGAGGAGATCGAGGGCACGGTCAAGTTCTACAACGTCGGCAAGAGCTACGGCTTCGTCACACCGGACAGCGGCGGGCAGGACGTGTTCATACACGCCAAGGTGCTTGCCCGCTCCGGCCTCGACGACTTGGAGCCTCAGCAGCGCGTGCGGCTGGAGATCACGCAGGGCCCGCGCGGGCCGCAGGCGACCAGCGTCGAGCTGATCTGAGGCCGGCTATCGGTGCGCGGCCCGCCTCGGCAGGCCGCGCCGCCGGACGTTACAGGGGGCGCTGCCCCGACCGACGGCCGGAACGACAGCGGATCCGGTCGCAACGCTCAAACTCGGCTGCGGGCGTTCAGTCGGCGCGCGCGGTTCGTTTTCGAGACTGAATCGAACCGATCACCATCATGGCGAAGGCGGCCAGCATGAGTCCGGCCGCGCCCCATACGTAGGCCGAATGCGTCTCGTCGAAAAACAGAATTCCCCAACCGATGCCACCGACCACGCCAATGATGTTCATGATGGAGAACAGCGAGGCGCCGGCGCGGCGCACGATGATGTAGAACATCGGCCACATGATTGCGTTGATGACGACTGCGGCGGCGAGCGAGAGGTCGCCGTCCAAGTCTGGTCCTGGGAAGAGATACAGCTGCCCCGTTGCCGGCAGGAAGGGGATGAGAAGCAACGCGCCGGCGAAGAGATTGCCGATCGCGAGGCCAAGCGAAGATGACTCGGGAGGCCGAAAGCGCTCCACGAACACGTTTAGCGCGCCGAACCCGAAGGGGATCAGCAGCGCGATGACGAACCAGATCGCCAAGCTGGGCGCGGGCAGGCTTTCGCCCGGCACCACGATCAGAAGCACTCCCACGATGGCGATCAGAAGGCCCGCTGCGCTGATCAGACGAAAGCGGTCGAGCCGAAAAGCAACTGCGAGCGCGTAAGTGAAGATCGGTGTCAGCGTTAGGAGCAGCACGGTGACTCCGGAGGGCAGCTTGGTCGCGACGAAGGCGAGCAGCGCGAAGGGGAAGGCGAAACCCAATGCGGCGCTGACAAAATAGAGCCGGAGGTGTGCCCACGTGAGCTGCGGCAGCTCGCGGCGAATCAATGCCGGTGCCAGCAAAAGCAACCCGGCGCCGAGCGCGTACCAGAACACATAGGCAAAGTTGGGGAAGCCGGCGTCGCCCGCGATCTTGTTGACCGGGATAAGCAGACTGAAATTAATGCCGGCGATCAGGATGAGAAGGAGCGAAAGGGCCATGACGCCGCTTTAAATTCTGGATCAGCGCCCGTTGACACGGCGCGCGCCCGTCTCGACGACGTCTAGTATCACCTCGGCGGCGCGTTCACTTGGCGGTCGGCCGCCTCGCCCGAGCCGGGCGGCGATCTCACCGAAGCTCTCGATCTGGTCGTGCCGTTGGGCGGCGTCCCGCAGCAACTGCTCGAGCGCCGGCACAAGGCGCTCCGAAGAACACGCGCGCTGCATGAACTCCGGCGCCGCGCGGCGCTCGGCGATGATGTTGGGCATTGCGATGTGCGGCACGATGAGAATGCGCCGCGCGATCGCCGCGGTGAGCGGGTTCAAACGGTAGCAGACGATCATCGGAACGGCCGCGAGTGCCAGCTCCAGCGTTGCCATGCCGGATGCGGTAAGCGCCGCGTCGCTCGCGGCAAAGGCGGCGTACTTCTCGGCCTTGCCCTCCACCACCGTCACGGGCACGCCCCACGACGCGGTCTTGGCGGAAACGGTCGCTCGGTTCTGAGGCAGCGTCGGCACCAGGACACGAAGGCCCTCGATGCGCTGCGCCAGCGCGCGCACGGTCTCCGCGAACACCGGCTCGTGCCGGCGCAGCTCGCTCGCCCGGCTGCCCGGCAGGGCGGCAAGCACGGTCTGCTCGGGGTCGATCCCATGGCGCCTGCGGAACTCCGGCCCGTCGCCCTCGCCGATGGGTTCCTCGATCAGGGGATGGCCGACGAAGCTCGCGTCCAGGCCCACGGCCTCGAAATAGGGCGGCTCGAACGGGAAGAGGCAGAGCACGTGGTCGAGGTAGCGCGCAATCTCGGCCGCGCGCCCAGGGCGATAGGCCCAGACCGTCGGCGCCACGTAGTGGATCAGTGGAAAGTCCGCGCCCTTCAGCCTGCTTGCAACGCGGAGCGCGAAACCCGGCACATCGATCGAGACGAAGGCTGCCGGCCGCAGCCGGCGGGCGCTGCGCGCCGTGGCACGGATGCGCGCAAGCAGCCGCCCCAAGTGGGGGACGACCTCCAGGAACCCCATCAACGAAAGCTCGGAGTAGGGAAAGAGGCTCTCCAGCCCCTGCTCGGCCATGAGAGGGCCGCCGATGCCGGCAAACCGAACTCGATCGCCAGTGCGCCGCTTCAGAGCCAGCATCAGTCGGGAGGCGATGAGGTCGCCGGATGGCTCGCCGGCAATCAGGAAGATCAGCGGCGCGTCACGATCCATTCCGGCCGTCAGCGCACGCCGACCATGAACACGCCGTGCTCGTCGGCGCGCGCGACCGCCCGCGCGCGCTCCAGGATCAGCGTCTCACCGGCCTCGACAGCGACCCCCCGGAAGCCGGCTTCGGCGAGCCTCTCGATCGTGGTCGCCCCGATCGTCGGTAGGTCGGCCCGACGCTCCTGTTGGGGCTTCTTCATCTTGACCAGCACCGCGCCGGGCCCGGCTTCCTGGAGCGCAGCGCAGCGTTCGATCAGCCCGTCGGTTCCTTCAACGCCTTCAACGCCAAGCACTCGGCCGGCCTGCACCACCACGGCCTGCCCGACGTCCTGCGCTCCCAACGCACGGGCGGCCTCGATACCGACGGCGATATCGCGCTCGGCGTCTTCATCGGGCGCGCGCTCGCCGAGCACGCCGGCTGGCGCGCAGAGCGTTGCGATCAGGTCGTCGGCGCCGACGACGGTGAAGCCCTCCGCCTCAAGCTCGGCGATCACGAGCGAGAGGAGCGCGTCGTCGCCCTTGGATTTCGCCCGCGCGATGCGGCCCATGAGACGCATGCCACGCAGGTCGACCTTGAGTGAGGAGAGAGATGGCCGGCGGATCGCGCCGGCGAGCACGACCTCCCGGCAGTCTGCCTGGCGCAGCGACTTGAGCAGGGAACCTACCTCGCCGAGTCCGAGCCAGCGGTGGGGAACGCCCGCGCAGGTTGTGGGGTGCGTCTCGCCCCTGAAGGCGATGACCAGGACCTCGCGGCCTTCGCCCTCGCACGCCCGGGCGATGAGGCCGGGTAGCGCCCCGCCGCCCGCAAGAATTCCAAGTCTACTTGGCGCCATCGACCCGTGGTTGACAGATCGAACGCTCGCGATCGACCTGCATGAAACCGACGATGTCCATAACCGGCTCGTTGTCCTGAAACAGCTCGGTGACGTCTGCGAGCCGCTCGGACATGGTGCCTTCCTGTGCAAAGAGCAGTCGGAAAGCGCGCCGGAGATCGTGGACAGTGTCGCGGCTGAAGCCCCTGCGTCTGAGCCCGATCAGGTTGAGCCCCGTGAGCCGGGCGCGGTCGCCCATGGCCGAGCCGTAGGGAATGATGTCGTGCTCGACTCCCGACATGCCACCCACGATCGCATGGCGCCCGATGCGGACATACTGATGGATACCGGAGAGGCCACCGATAATGGCCCAGTCGTCCACCGTCACGTGGCCGCCCAAGGTCGCGTTGTTGGCCATGACGACATGGTCGCCGACGTTGCAGTCGTGGGCGACATGGGTCGCGATCATGAACAGGCAGTTGTTGCCGACTTGCGTGAGCATGCGGCCGTGGGGCGTCCCCGGGCTCATGGTGACATGCTCGCGGATCACGTTGTCGGCACCGATCTCGAGACGCGACGGCTCGCCCCGGTACTTGGTGTGCTGGGGCGGATGGCCGATCGAAGCGAAGGGATAGATGCTGGTGCGCGGACCCACGGTCGTGCGCCCGGTAACGATGGCGTGGGAGACCAGCCGCACGTCGTCGCCGAGGACGGTATCGGCCCCCACGATGCAATAGGGGCCGATGCTGACGCCGTCGCCAAGCTCGGCGCGCGGCTCGACGATCGCGGTCGGGTGAATGTCCGTCACGTCAGGTGTCTTCCAGGATCATCGCCGAATACGTTGCCTCTGCCACCGCTTGGCCTTCCACCTCCGCTCTGGCTTCGAACTTCCACACGTTCCGGCGGCGGTGCTTCTTGGTCACGTGGATGAAGAGCTGATCGCCCGGCACGACGGGTCGTCGGAAGCGGCAGTGTTCCACTGACATGAAATAGACGAGCTTGCCAGCCATGGCGGGGCCGAGGGTGGCTACCACAAGCACAGCCGCACTCTGTGCCATGGATTCGATGATCAGCACACCCGGCATAACCGGCATACGTGGAAAGTGCCCGTGGAAGTAAGATTCGTTGATCGAGACGTTCTTGATGCCGACGGCGCTCACGTCGGGAACCACGTCGATCATGCGGTCAATCATGAGGAACGGGTACCGGTGGGGGATCGCATGGAGGATCTCCTCGATATCCATGCGTTCCACCGTCTGTCCCGGTGCTGTCTCGTTCATTCCGGTGCCAACTTGCCTTTTGCCAGCCTTGCTAGCTGCGCGCTTTGACGGTGCCATTGTCTTATTGGCACGGCGGGTGTGCCGCCAAAGGTCCCGCCCGGCTCGATATCGCGGGTCACGCCGGTTTGGCCGGCGAGCCGCGCGCCGTCGCCAACCGCGCGGTGGTCCGCCACGCCCACCTGGCCGGCAATCTGAACGAAGTCGCCGACCCTGACACTGCCGGCCAGCGCAGACTGGGCCGCAATCGCGCTGCCCCGCCCGACGCGGACGTTGTGCGCGATCTGCACCAGATTATCGATTCGACATCCCTGGGCGATCACAGTGTCGGTGCCGGAGCCGCGGTCAATGGTAGTGTTGGCACCGATCTCGACATCGTCCTCGATCAGCACACGGCCGAGTTGTGGAATCTTCACGTGGCCGCCACGGTCGATCGCGAAGCCGAACCCCTCCTGGCCAATCCTCACTCCGGGGAAAATGGAGACCCGCGCACCGATCAAGCAATAGCTCAGAGAGGCGCTGGCCCCAACCCGCGTGTCGTCGCCGATCTCAACGGCGGGGCCGATCGTGACGTTGGCTCCGATCAGGCAACGCGCACCGATGCGCACGCCTTCGTCGATCACGGCACCGGCCTCCACACGACACGCCGGTCCGAGCGACGCCGTCTGGTGGATGACCGCCGTCGGGTGCACGCCCGGCTCCGGCGCCGGAACCGGATGAAACAGCTGGGCGGCCAGCGCGAAGGACTTGTAGGGGGCATCGCTGGTCAGAACCGCTACTTCCGCTGGCGCGCGGTGAGCCAGCGCCGCGGGCGCGATGCAGGCGCCAGCACGGCAGGCGGCGAACGCTTCGACATACTTTGAGTTGACCAGAAAGCTCAGGTGCTCGGCCGTGGCGTGGCTGAGCGGTGCCACGTCGGCGAGCCGTCTTTCGGGATCGGCGCCCGCCGTGAGCTGTGCTCCCGCAGCCTCTGCGATCTCGGCCAGCGTGAATGGCCCGGCCACGGCGAAGAAGCGTGGATCGGGCATCAGTTCTCGTCGAATGTCAGCGCAATCTCGGGAAACGATTCGTTCAGTCGTCCGATCACCAGATCGGTCAGATTGAACTCGTCGACGGCGAATATGGACACGTGAACCGGCAGCACGACGTCGATTCCCTGCTCGGTCGCGACTTCCTCGACGACGATATCGAGGGCCTCTCGGAACCGGACCTCACCCTCGGCCACGGCGCGCTGCAAGATCTGGCCTTGGGCCTTTGCCCTTTGATCGGCCGCCGACACCTGCGCATTGAAGGCCCGTTGGCGTTCCTCCAGCGCCGCAGGCGCGAGTAGCGTCGCCTGCTGCTGGAGCTCGTCGCGGATTCCCCGCAGTCGCTCCGACTCGCGCCGCGCCTCCTCGGCGTAGCTCTTGCGCTGTGCTTCACCCTGGATGCGGATCGACTGAATCGCCGCTGCCTCATCGAGAATCCGCGCCATCTCGATGACGGCCACGCGAGTCCCGTGCTGCTCCGCCCAAGCGCTGGCACTGCCGCCCACTACGCTCGCGACGGCGAACGCAAGCACGAGCGAGAGCCATTTCCAGCTCAGCACCTTAGAACCTCGTTCCGAAACTGAAGCGGAAGTTCTCGGTCCGGTCGAAGTCTTCCTTGATCAGGGCTTGCGAGAAGTCCAGCCGGATTGGACCGATCGGCGAGCGGAAGTTGAGCCCGACGCCGACAGAGAGCCGCGGCGAGTCCTCGTCAAGGAGTTCATCTCCCGAAACGTCGATCATGGTGAGGCTGCCGACGTCGGTGAAGATCGCGCCTCGCAAGTTAAGCTCGTCGGCCAGGCCCAGCGGAAAGCCCAACTCGCCGGTCACCGAATAAAACAGGTTGCCGCCAAGCGAATCCTCGGTCACGGCGTCGCGCGGCCCCACACCGCTCGGCTCGAAGCCCCGGAGCGTGCGGCCCCCGAGGAAGAACCGGTCGACGATCCGAACATCATCGTCAAGGCCGACGATGTAGCCGCTTCGAAGCACTCCGCTCAGAACCCATCCATCCGCTATGGAGTAGAAATGGCCGTAGTTGAGGGTGTGCTTGAGGTACTGAGTGTCGCCGCCGAGCCCCGCGAGCTCCTGCCCGAAACGGACGAAGTATCCTTCGGTCGGGTCGATACGACTATCGCGCAAGTCGTAGGTCAGCCTGTGTCCGATGGCCGACGTGAGTGTTTCACCCTCTTGCTCGCGGATGAATCGCGACGTGTCCGCTGCAAAATCGCTGACCTCGTCGTGCTTAAGCGTGTAGGAGACGGTATGCCGTAGCCGCTCGGCCAACGGATATCCTGCGCGCACCGCGAAGCCGATGGTCGCGCGATCGTACGAGCTCTCGTCCTGCAGGTCGATCGTCCTGTTGAACACGTCGAACCCGGCCGCAACATCGCGGTCCATGAAGTAGGGCTCGGTGAAGCTCAGGTCGATCTCCTGGCGCCGCGCCGAGGCCGTGAGCGAGAGCCGCAAATCCTGGCCGCGGCCGAGCAGATTGCGTTCCCGAATGGAGATATCGCCGAGGACGCCGTCCGCCGACGAGAAGCCGGCGCCGAAGCTGAGCTCGCCGGTGGGCACTTCGCTGACCTCCACGGTCAGCACCGAGCGATCCGGCGCCGAGCCCGCGCTGGTTTGGATGTCAACCTTGTTGAAAAACCCAAGGTTCATGATGCGCTGTCGAGAGCGACGGATGAGCGCGGAATTGAAGGCATCGCCCTCGGCCAGCCGGAACTCGCGGCGGATCACCTCATCAAGGGTGCGGACATTGCCCACGATGTCGATGCGCTCGACGTAGACCCGCGGGCCCTCATCGATCTCGAATGTCACATCGACGGTCTTGGTTTCGCGGTCGCGCTCGACGCGAGGCTGGACGTCAACGAACGCGTAGCCAAGGCTGCCAACGAGTTCCGACAGCGCGACCAGTGTTTCTTCGACTTGCTCCGCATCGTACCAGTCGCCCGCTTCGAGCTCGATAACCGGCAGCAGTTGCTCCGGCGCGAGGTCCCGCAGCTGGCTATCGATATCGATGGCCGCCACCCGATAGCGCTCTCCTTCTTCAACCGAGAAGGTGACGACGAAATCGCTACGGTCTGGCGTGAGCTCGGCGACCGCCGAGATGACGCGAAAGTCGATATAACCATTGGCGAGATAGAAGCGGCGGAGCAGCTCACGATCGAAGGTAAGCCGGTCGGGATCGTAGGTGTCGGCAGTCGTGGCGAGGCGATACCACGCGCTCTCTACGGTCTGGATGACGTCCCTGAGGGCGCTGTCGCTGAAGCGGCTGTTGCCGATGAAGTTGATTCGCCGGATACCGGTAACCGGCCCCTCATTCACCTCGAAAACGAGATCGACCCTATTCTGCTCAAGCTGTATGACCTTGGGCTCGATGGTGGCAGCGAATCGGCCGCTACGCCGGTAGATTTCCGTCAACCGCTGCAGGTCCTCCTGCACCCGCGGTCGGGTGTAGACCACCCGGGGCTGAAGCTGGATTTCGGACTCAAGCTCCTCGTCCGTAATCGCGTCGTTACCCTCGAAGACCACCCGGTTGATGATCGGGTTCTCGACCACACTGACGACTAGGGCCTTCCCTTCCCGCCGGATGGCGACGTCGGCGAACAGGCCGGTCTCGAACAGGCTCTTCAGAGACTGGTTGACCGCGACGGAATCGAATGCGTCTCCGGGACCGACCGACAGATAAGACCGCACCGTATCCGCTTCGATGCGCTCGTTCCCCTCGACGAGTACAGACTCGATTTCCTGCGCCGTGGCCGCGCTCATCCACACGCCGATGACGACCGCCGCCAGCCAGGCAACCTGCCCCATCCGCGCCCTCGAACCTCCCGTTGTAGCTTCAGGCATTTGCTTTGCTCGCCGGGTCATGAGGTCAGACCGATGATGTCCTTCGTCGTCACCCATACCATCAATGCGATAACGAGCGTTAGCCCAACCGTCGTGCCGATTTGCTGAATTCGGGCGTTGAGCGGGCGCCGAAACAGCGCTTCCAGGCCGTTGTACAGCAGGTGCCCGCCGTCGAGCGGCGGGATCGGAAACAGATTGATCAGGCCGAGGGCGATGGAAATCAGCGCGGCGAACTCCACGAAGCCCGCGACGCCGCGCTCGAGCACGCTTCGCGACATGACGGCGATGCCGACGGGGCCGCTCAACTGCTCGGTGGAGCGGGTGCCGACGATCATCTGGCCGACAGCACGAAGATTGGCCGCGGCGAGCGCATACGTGTGTTCGATGCCGGCCCAGATCGACTCGCCGACCCCGAGATCGCGGAATGCCGACTGATCCTGCGGGTAAACGCCGATCCGCCCCGTCCCGTTCATGTCGTCCGGGATCACTGTCAACGTCTCCTCTCGTCCGCTCCGTTCGACGACGAAGGCGAGCGGCACGCCTGCGTTCCGTTCCACGATGGTGCGGAGGTGGTCGAAGCTCTCGATTTCCTCGTCTCCGATGCGCAGAATTGCATCGCCTGCTTGGAGGCCGCCCCGCTCGGCCGGGCTGCCTGCGACCACCTGCGAGACGGAGGCCGGCGTGAACGGCCTGACACCGATATCGCCCAACTGCTGCGGCCGGTCGAAGGCGTCCAGCACCTCGACGATCTCCGGCGTCACCGTGAATTCGAGCAGCGCGCCGTGCCGTTCCACCGCGAGCGTGATCGGCTCGCCCAGACTCTGGAGCAGGGTGAAGTCCAGCTCTTCGAAGCGCTCGATGCGGCTGCCGTTGAGCTCGACCAGCCTATCACCCGTCTGAAGCCCGGCGACGGCCGCGGGGCTGCCATCGCGTACGGTGCCGATCTCCACCGGCGTGTAGCGCTGGCCGACGACGATGAAGAAGACGGCGAA
>JAPPKP010000110.1 GCA_028819955.1 Rhodospirillaceae bacterium
TGTCCGCCATCGTCTACAACTTCCTGATGTCCTTCTCGGGCGGCCTGATGGCGGCTTACCTCGTCAGCAAGGGCAATCCGTTCTGGACCTATTCGGGCGGCCTCGGCGGCATCATCGCGGCGTCTGCCGGCAACGACCTCTATCATCCGTTGCAGGCGCTGTTCATCGGTGGGGCCGGCGTGGTGTTCATGTTCTACATGCACCAGTGGGTCGAGCGTCGGTTCAAGATCGACGATGCGGTTGGCGCGGTTGCCGTGCACGGTTACGCCGGGTTCTTCGGCGTCATCGTCTGCGGTTTCGTGCTCTGGGGTTACCCGGCCGCAGCGCCGACCTTCGGCGACTATGGAGCCCGCGAGGCCTCGATCGCCCTGTTCACCACTCCGGAAGGCCTGCCGCAGATCAATCCGGTCGGCCAGATTCTGGGGGCGATCATCATGTTCTGGGTGCTGGGCTTTGTCCCCTGCTTCATCCTTGCCAAGGTCCTGCAGCACTTCAACATGCTGCGGGTGCCGCGCGAGGTCGAGCTGGCGGGGCTGGATACGCATCAGCTTGGCGACGCGTATCCCTATCACGCACACCAGGAGACGGCGTTCGAGAAGATCGAACGCACCTACGCCAAGGAATAGGAGGCGCAAATGGCTTCGACCGGCTTGGACTCCTTTACCAATCCCGCCGAAATCGGCGCCATGTACCCTGGCGTGGGCGCCGAGACGGCGATGGTCGGTATCCTCGTGGCCCTCTGGGTGGGCTGGCACTTCTTCCAGATCCATCAGGAGGAGAGCGAATATCGCGAAGCGGTGAAGCTCTACCGCGAGGTCGGCATGGAGCGCGCCATGCACCATGCCACCGGCACGATCGCGACGGCGGACGAGGTCCAGATCGCCAAGAGCTGACCTCGCACCATCGTCGCTGCGTTACGGGGCGGGCCTTCGGGCCCGCCCCTATTCGTTGGGCTACTCGGCGCCCCGCTGCAGGGCTTCCCGCGCGTCCGCGATGGCGGTGCGGAATGCCGCGATGGGCAGGGCGCCGCGGATCATGCGATCGCCGATGACGAAGGCCGGCGTTCCCCGGATGCCGAGGACGTTGGCGAGCACGGCGTTCCGCTCGATCAGCGTATCGATGGCCGGATCCTCCATGTCGCGCACGAGCCGCTCGGCATCGAGACCGACCGAGCGCGCGACCCCGAGAATGTGGTCGAGGTCGAAGGGGCCGTCGGCACCCATCAGCGCCCAGTGAAACGGCTCGTAGAGACCCTGCGCCCGCGCCGCGAGCGCCGCGCGCGCCGCCAGGGTGGATTCCGGCCCCAGGATCGGGAACTCCTTGAAGGCGAGGCGCAGATCGTCGTTCTCCGCGAGCAGGGTCTCCAGGGTGGGCTTGACGCGCCGGCAGTAGCCGCAGCGGTAGTCGAAGAACTCGACCAGCACGATGGCGCCCTCGGGGTTGCCCGCGACCGGCGCCTCCGGGTCCGAGTATATCTCGTCGCGATGACGCTGAATCGCCTGCTCCGCCAGTGCGGCAGCCTCCGCATCGCGCTTGGCCTGAAGCGCTTGCTGGACCTCGATCAGCAGCTCCGGCTGCTCGAGCAGATAGTCGCGGATGATCTGCCGGATCGCGTCGACCGGCAAATCGCCGACCGATGCAGCGTCCGCGACGTCCACGCTCTTGGCGGGGTCGGCGGGATCGCAGCGGCCGTCCTCTATTGCTTCGGGATCGCAGACCACCTCGGCCTGCCCCGGCTGGGCTGCAGCCAGGGCGAGGCCAAACGCGAGGCAGGTTGAGACGAGGGTGCAGGCGAGCAGTGTGCGGAATCTCTTCATGGCGTGAAGGTACCCGCACGGCGCGTCGGTTGCCAGCCTCCCCGCTAAAGACGCGCGACACGGCGCGCACGAAAGCGGAGCGTCGCCAGGACCAGGCCGATGAGGACCAGCCCGACGCCTGCGAGCCGCTGCGGGCCCAGGGTCTCGTCCAGCAGCAAGGCGGTGCTGATGAGGCCCGAGATGGGGATGACCAGCGAGAAGGGCGTCACCAGATAGGCCGGATAGCGGCGCAGCAGGTAGCTCCACAGCATGAAGCCGAAGCAGGTGGCGATCAGCCCGAGAAAGAACAGCTCCCCAATAGTCACCAAGGTCATGTCGGCGAGCGCGATGAAGGCCGCCGCTCCGCCTTCGAAGATGTAAGAGAGCCCGAGCAGCGGCGCGATGCCGATCAAATGTGCCCAGGCGATCAGGCGCAGCAGATCGTCGGTGCCGGCGAGCTTGACGATCATGTTGGAGGAGGCCCAGCTCAAGGCGGACACGAGGACGAAGCCGAGGCCCACGAGGGTCGGGCCGCCCGGCAGGGTGAGGCCGATGATGGCGATGCCCGCGCCGGAGACGGCGATGCCCGCATACTGAGCGCGCCCCGGCTTCTCGCCCAGGATCAGATAAGCGAAGATCGTGGTGAAGAAGACCTGGGACTGGAGCAGCAGCGAGCTGAGCCCGGCCGGCATGCCGAATTCCATGGCGAAGAACAGCAGCGACATCTGGATCGTACCCTGGGTCAGGCCGATGCCCAGGGTCCAGTACCAGCGGATCGCCGGCGGGCGAAAGAGAATCAGGACGGGCAGCGCGGCTATCGCGACGCGGAGTCCGGCCACCATGAGCGGAGGCAGGGCGTCGACAAGCTCCCGCATGACCACGAAGGAGAAGCCCCAGAGGCCGGTCACGGCGAGAGCAAGCGCGATGTGGGGGATGGACATGGCAATCCGGAGCAGATGCGGCGACGGCAGCCCCTGTTGCGGGCAGGGGCCTACCCGAGCGGCTAGCCCGGCTCGGCCCTCCCCGGCGCCGGGCGCTGGCGGCGGCGCAGGATGACGAAGAAGACCCCCAGCATGAGGCAGAGCAGGGCGAGCCAGACCCAGTGGCTGTGACTCTCGCCGAAGAAGAGGATACCCCAGCCGATGCCGGAGAGGGCGACGATGAAGTTCACGGTCGAGAAGAAGACCGGCCCCAGGAAGCGGGTCAGCTCGACGAACAGGTAAACCCCGAGGCCCTGGACGAATACGTTTGTGATCAGGGACCAGTCGCCCGCGTCCATCGGCCCCTCGAACCACCACCAGCCGTCGGTCGCGGCCACCGCTGCGAGGATCGGCAGCGAGCCGAAGAAGAAGAAGCCGAACGCGAAGTGGAGCGAGTCCGTCGCCGGCGGGCGCAGCAGCGCGGTGGCGAGGCTGGTGGTCGTGTAGCCCACCGGCAGCAGCAGGGCGAGCAGGATCCAGGGCACGAGCTCGCGCGAGGGCAGGCTGGTCTCGGGCACCACCAGAAGTGCCACCCCGACGACGCCGACGGCGAAGCCCAGCACGCGGGGCCACCAGATCGGCTCGAGCCGCAAGGCGACGGCGCCCATGTATGTGAGGATGGGCGAGAGCACCACGAGCATGCTGACGATGCCGGCCGGCACGCCCTCGCCGCTGACGTAGCCCACGGTGAGGAACGGCATGCCGAAGCCGGAGACGCCGGCGATCGCGTAGGAGCTTACGTGGGCGCGGGAGAGCGGCGGCGGCTGCCCGTTGATGAGCGACAGCAGCAGACTCACCGCGGCCCCGCCCATGCCCATGAGCAGGACGTAGCTGGTGAAGGGGATGCCGTTGGCGACGCCGACGCCGGTGAGCGAGTAGCTCAGCCCGTAAAGGACGCCGGTGAAGAAGAGCAGCGCAACCGCAAGCCAGAAGCCCGCCGGCCGCGCGGCCCAGCGGCGGGCGCGGGCGCGGCGTATGGCGCTCGGATGGTCAGATGGCTCGGAGTCCTGAGAGGACAATGGTTGCGGGTGAGGCGGCCGGCCGCGCCGCCAGGGGCCTTAGGCCGCGTCGCTGCCCCCGCCGCGGGACTTCGCCCACAACCGCATTGCCGGCTTCAGCAGCATCTTGATGATTCCGCCCGTCAGCACGAATACGGTGACGTAGATGAAGAGGATCCCGGCAATGCCGTATCCGTCGTCCGCAGGAAGAAGCTCGGCACTCACCATCAGATAGGCCGTGACGACACAGAAGATCAGCGCGGCCAGCAGCGCGGGCCCTTCGCCGGAGTGCCAGAGCTGGCGCAGTCGGCGCGTACGATGCTCGTCGAAGATAGCCACGGCCGTTCCCCGTCAGTTGTCGCGGGGCATGTTAGTCGAAGCCGGCTGCGGGGCAAGCCCTTCGTGCGCGCGGCGACGCCTTACGGCCAGCCTGAAGGTCGTCACGCGGGCGGGTCCGCGGGCGCCGACTGCTCCAGCAACCCGCTCTGGGCCGCCAGCGCCATCGCCCGGGCAATCTCCACGGTGAGCGGGCCGTCGGGCTGCAGCACCACTGCCACCTGCTCCTTGGGGCCGAAGGCGATTTCGCGCTCGCCGTCGAGCGCCACGACACCACGCTCGAGCCGAATGGGATGCGGCACGCCGGCCTCCAGGTCGGCCACCCGCTCGACCCCGATCTCGGCCATCAGTCCGGGCGCGAGCGGTGCCGAGACCGTTCGCGCCGCGCCGGGTACTGCGGCCAGATCGATGGCGACGCCGGTCGGGTCGTCGCGCGAAACCGGGCGCACGAGGCCCGCGATCGAGGAGAGGCCGATGGCGTCGGCCTCGGCGAAGGTCACGAACAGCTGGTCCAGCGCGTCCGCCCGCCAGAGCGCCTTCGCCCCGGTCCAGGTCTCGGCGCTGACGCAGACGTCGACCAGCGCGATGTCCCGCGGCGTTCCGTCGATCGTCACCCGCAGCACCTTGTTGCGCCGCGCCGCCTGCTCCCTCGGCAGCGCGCCGGTCGCCACCATTCCGGCCGCGAGGCCGGCGATGGTCGCTTCGCGCATCATCGGGAAGACGTTGTTGGTTCCGGTGGAGAGCGAGGTCAGCGGCACGCCGTCGCAGGCCTGCGCGACCAGCCGGTTGGTGCCGTCGCCGCCGAGCACGACGATGCCGCCCACCCCGCGCGCGACCATGCGCGCGGTGGCTTCGAGCGTGTCGGCGGGCGTTCCCTCGATCGGCATGTCGAGGAACTCCACCTCGGGCCAGACCTGGCCCTCGGGCGGGCCGAGGCCGATCGCCCGTTTAACCCGGTCGGCGATGCCGCTCTCGTCGGGAATCATGTAGCAGGTGCCGACGCCGACTGCGCCGAGCGCCGAGAAGATGCGCGTGATCATGTTGCGCTTCTCGGCGATCGGGAACACCGAAGCCTGGGCGACCAGGCGCCTGATGTCGCGGCCGGCGGCGGGGTTGGCGATGATGCCGACCGCCGCGCCGCTCTCGGATTTTCTTGCCATTCTGCCTCCGCGAGGGCTTATAGCCCGGCCGGCGACCCGGCGCCATGGGCCTCTCGTTCCGTCGCGGGCACGGCGTCGTCGTTGTGACCGGGGCATCTGCTTCGTGTAGAAACGGCGGGCGAGAAGTCGGTTCGCGTGTGTTGTGTAGCGCATCATCGAGGGGGGTGGATCGTGACTCAGCAGGGCCCGGCGAACTTGCGCGTCTACGGCGTGCTGCTACGCGGCGGCCGCGTGCTGATGGCAGACGAGCAGGTCGGCGGGCGCGAGGTGCTGAAGCTTCCCGGCGGCGCGGTCGAGGTGGGCGAGACGCCGGAGCAGGGGCTCCGGCGCGAGTTCATGGAGGAGGGGAGCCTCGAGATCGAGCCCACCCGCCTGCTCCACGCGCCGGGAACCCTTTACAGTCACTGGATTCACGGGCTCTACACGCCGATGTTCTACGAGGTTCAAGGAGGCGGCGAGCCCGTGACGCCGCCGGAGGAGCCGGTCGAGCTGCTTTTCATGGCGCCCGACGACGCAATCGGGAGCGGGCGCATGGCGGCGCCGGAGATCGTCGCGTTGGGCCGCGCGCTCGCGGCCACTCGGTAGCGCCATGAGGGGCGGGCAGGGGAGACAGTCGATGGGCGAGCGCCATGGGCGGCGCCGCAATCGCGGTCTTGCCGCGGCTGCTATCGCCGCGCTGCTCTCGCTCGGCGCGGCCGTGCCGCAAGGGGCGGCGCAGCAGCCGCCTGCCGTGGTCTCCGTCGACCAGGTGCGCATGGAGTCGATGGCGCAGACCGTGCCTGTGATCGGCCGCCTGGTCGCGCGCCGGGCGGGCGAGGTCGCCGCGCGTACGGCGGGACCGGTCGCCCAGCTCCACGTCGCCGTCGGCGACCGCGTGGAGACGGGCGATCTCATCGCCGAGCTCGACACGGTTCGGCTCCGGGCCGAGCGCGATCGCCTGGCGGCGATCGTCAACGAAGCGCAGGCTCAGGTGGAGCGCTTGACGGCCCAGTCGGCGCTGCACCGCCAGGAGCTGCGCCGGCTGGAGGGGCTGCGGGACTCGGCCGCGTTCAGTCAGAGCCGCTTCGAGGACGCCCGGCAGCAGGTGATCATTGCCGAGAGCGCCATCGGCACGGCCGACGCCGCCCGGCTCAGCGCGTCGGCGAGCCTCAGGCTTGCCCAGATCGACCTCGCGTGGGCCACGATCACGGCGCCCTATCCCGGTGTCATCACGCTCGTTCACACCGAGGTCGGCGCCTGGCTCGGCGTCGGCGAGCGGGTGGTGTCCATGGTCAACGACCAGGATCTCGAGGTCGAGGCCGATGTGCCGTCGAGCCGCATTGAGTCGCTCGAAGAGGGCGCGCAGGTCTCGGTCGTCCTCGATGACGGGACCGAGCACACGGCGGTCGTGCGCACGGTCGTGCCGGAGGAGAACGCGCTCACCCGCACCCGGCAGGTTCGCTTCACGCCGCGCTTCACGGCGTTGCGCAAGCCGCTCGCGATCAACCAGTCGGCGACGGTGGAGCTGCCGACCGGGCAAGGCCGACAGGTGCTCACCGTGCACAAGGACGCCGTCGTGCGCAGGCAGGGCCAAGCCTTCGTCTACGTCGCCAAGGATGGACAGGCGCAAATCCGCCCGGTGCAGCTGGGTGCCGCCGTCGGCGGCCGCTTCGAGGTGCTGGGCGGTGTCGGCCCCGGCGAGCCGGTCGTGGTGCGCGGCAACGAGCGCCTGCGGCCCGGTCAGGCAATCACGGTCGGCGGGGCCGGCGCCGGCTAGGGGCTGACCTTAGCGATGAACCTGATCAGGCTGGCCATCGATCGCCCGATCGCCGTCGTCGCGGCGATACTGATGGTGGTCATGTTCGGCCTCGTCGCGTTGCAGACGATCCCGATCCAGCTCACGCCCGATGTCCGCAAGCCGGTCCTCAACGTCGAGACCTACTGGCCTGGCGCAGCCCCCGCCGAGGTCGAGCGCGAGATCATCACCCAGCAGGAGGAGGTGTTCAAAGGTCTCGAAGGGCTGAACCGCATGATCGGCTCGGCCGACGATGGCGTCGGTCAGATCGAGCTGGAGTTCGCGGTCGGCACCGATATGGACCGCTCGCTCGTGCTGGTCGCCAACAGGCTGGACCGGGTGCCCGACAAGCCGAGCGATGCCGCCGAGCCGATCATCAGCTCCGCCGGCTCGGAGGACCAGCCGATCGCCTGGTTCATCCTCTGGCGCCAACCCGGCAACGAGCGTCCGATCCACACCTACGGCGACTTCGTCGAGGACGTGATCCAGGAGCGACTGGAGCGCGTGCAGGGCGTGGCGCGCGTCAACAGCTTCGGCGGCACCCAGCGGGAGCTTCGCATCACGGTCGATCCCGACCGGATGGCGCGCTACGGCCTCACCGTGACCGAGATCGCGGACGCGCTGCGGCGGTCCAACGCCTCGATTTCCGCCGGCGACGTCGAGGAGGGCAAGCGCCGCTACGTGGTGCGCACCGACGGCGAGCTCAACACGCCCGAGCGTGTCGCCAGCGTCGTGCTGCGCTCGGCGAGCGATCCCCTCTCCGGTCGGCTCGGCCGGGTCACGATGGGCGACATCGCGACGGTCGAGTACCGCCACAAGGAGCCCGTCGCCCGCATTCGCCAGCTTGGGCAGCCGGCGCTGGCCGTCAACGCGGTTCGCGAGACCGGCGCCAACGTGATCGAGACCATGGCGCGCATCAAGGAGGCCGTGGCGGAGCTCAACGCCGCGGCGATCCCGCAGGCCGGGCTCGTCTTCGAACAGGTCTACGACGAGACCGTCTACATCGATTCCGCGATCGATCTGGTGCAGCAGAACATCTTCGTGGGCGGCGCACTGGCCGCCCTGATCCTGCTGCTGTTCCTGCGCTCCTTCTCCGCGACCCTGATCGTCTCCATCGCGATTCCGGTCTCGGTCGTGGGCTCGTTCGTGGCGATGGCGATTCTCGGGCGCTCCATCAACGTGATTTCCCTCGCGGGCCTCGCCTTCGCCGTCGGCATGGTGGTGGACGCGGCGATCGTGGTGCTGGAGAACATCTATCGGTTGAGACAGAGCGGCCACGGGCGCCTGCAGGCCGCCTATTACGGCGCGCGGCAGGTCTGGGGCGCGGTGTTCGTCTCGGCAGCGACCACAGTGCTGGTCTTCGTGCCCATCCTGGTGATGGAGCTGGAGGCCGGCCAGCTGTTCCGCGACATCGCCGTCGCGATCTCGGTCTCGGTCGTGCTCTCGCTGATCGTGGCGAGCACCGTGATTCCCTCGCTCGCGAGCCGGATCCTCGGGCGAAGGCGCAGGAGAGACCGCGACGCCTCCGCCTCGCACGCAGCCACGGAGGAAGCACCGTACCGGCTTCGCCTGCCCGTCATCGACGATTTCGCCGCGCTGTTCGTCCGTGTCGTGCTGGCGTTTACCGGATGGGTCGTGCGCCGCCGGCTGCGCGCCGCCGGTGTGGCGATCGTGGTCTGCGGCGGCGCGCTCTTCGTCTCGTGGCTGCTGCTGCCCCGGCTCGACTATCTGCCGACCGGCAACCGCAACCTGGTGTTCGGTGTCCTGCTGCCGCCGCCGGGCTACAACCTCGAGACCACCATGGGCATCGCGCGCTCGGTCGAGGACTCCGTGCGTCCTCTCTGGCGATCCGAGACTGGGCCGGACGCCCAGCCCGGCGCGCCGCCCAAGATGGAGCGCTTCTTTTTCGTGACCTTCCGCGACCAGGCCTTCGTGGGTGCGGTCGCGGTCGAGTCCGACCGGGCCGGTGAGCTGATCGACCCCATCCGCCGCCCGGTGTTCTTCGAGCCCGGCACCTTCGGCTTCGTCAGCCAGGCGTCCCTGTTCGGCCGCGGGATCGGCGGCGGGCGCAAGATCGACGTGGATATCTCGGGTCCCGACCTGGAGACCGTGCTCGGCATCGCGCTGCAGGCGACCGGGCTCGTGGCCCAGGCGCTGCCCTTCGAACAGGGAAACCAGTTCCGCCCCAAACCCGGCCTGGAGCTCGGCGCGCCCGAGGTGCGCCTGCTGCCCGATCCCGTCAAGCTCGGCGACAACGGGGTCTCCGCGCGCGAGTTCGGTGCCACGATCGAGGCCTACAACGACGGCCTCAAGGTGGATGAGGTGACCATCGATGCCAAGCGGTTCGACCTGATTCTGGCGGGGCCGGACGCCAACGTCGACCGCACGCAGGGCATCGAGAGCCTGCCGGTGGTGACCAGGGCCGGCGCCATCGTGCCGGCCAGCTCGCTCGCCGATATCGTGGTCACGGCGGGGCCGACCAAGATTCGCCACGTCGAGCGCGAGCGCACGATCACCCTGGAGGTCCGCCCCGCTTCCGACATACCGCTCGAGGTCGCGCTGGAGCGGCTGGAGACGGGCGTGGTTCAGGCGCTGGAGGGGCGCGGGCTGCCGCCGGGGGTGAAGATCAGGTTGTCCGGCACCGCCGACGACCTCGAGGCCACGTGGGACGCGATGGCGATCAATCTGGTGGTCGCCATCGCGATCGTCTACCTCATCATGGCCGTGCTCTTCGAGAGCTTCGTCTATCCCTTCGTCATCATGCTCTCGGTGCCGCTCGCCGCCGCGGGCGGCGTGCTGGGGCTGGCAGCGGTCAACACCTACACCTTCCAACCGCTCGACATGCTGACGCTCCTCGGTTTCGTCATATTGGTGGGCATCGTCGTCAACAACGCCATCCTGCTGGTCCACCAGACCCTGTTTCACATGCGGGAGGAGCAGATGGCGGTCCCCGACGCGATCGTCTCGGCAACCAGGAACCGCATCCGGCCGATCTTCATGTCGACGCTCACCAGCGTGTTCGGCATGCTGCCGTTGGTGCTGTTCCCCGGCGCGGGCTCCGAGCTCTATCGCGGGCTCGGCTCTGTGGTGATCGGGGGCCTCGCGCTCTCCGCCGTGCTCACGCTGCTGATCGTCCCGCCGCTGCTGGCGGTGGTCGCGACCCGACAGCAGCGCAAGCGCGAGCGGCTGAGCACGGCTCTGGACGAACCGGCGCCGCGCGGGACCGGCGCGGAGTGAGGGCAAGGGCCGCCGCGCCGCTCCACGCGTGGGACCTGTCGCCCAAGGAGGCCATCGCGCTGCAGAAGGCGCTCGCCGGCTCCGTGGTCCGCTCGGACCGCTTCGGCCCCGGCGGACGCCGGGCGATCAGGCGGGTGGCGGGGGTCGATGCCGCCTTCGCCGATGGCGGGCGGGTGATTCGGGCCGCCGCGGTGATGCTGGACTTTCCCGGACTGGTGCAGACGGGTGACGCGCTGATCGAGCGCCCGACGGCGTTTCCCTACGTGCCGGGGCTGCTCTCCTTCCGCGAGGTGCCGGCGCTGCTAGAGGCGCTCGGGCAACTCCCACAGATGCCCGACCTGATCCTCTGCGACGGCCACGGCTATGCCCATCCGCGCCGCTTCGGGCTCGCCTGCCACCTCGGGCTCTGGCTGGACGTGCCCACGATCGGGGTCGCGAAGTCGAGGCTCACGGGCGCCCACGACGAGCCCGGCTCCGCCAGGGGCGATGTTGCGTGGCTGCTCGCCGACGGGGGCGCGCGGCCCGGCGAGCGTATCGGCGCCGTCCTGCGAACGCGTGAGAAAGTGAAGCCGGTCTATGTCTCGGCCGGCCACCGGGTGTCGCTCAGGACCGCGGTGGCGTTGACCCTTGCTTGCGCGACGCGCTACCGGCTGCCTGAGCCCACGCGCCTCGCCGACAAGCTCTCGAAGGCGCACCGGGCCGGGGATTGACGAAATCGCGCGGAAGAATGGGGCCTGTGTTCGGGACGCAATGCTGCGAGCTACACGCCATCGTCCTGGTCCAGTATTCTGCCGCTGTCACACGACCTTCCTTGAGGAGCCCAACATGCCCACGGTAGACGACCCGGAGGTCCACAAGCGCATCCACATCGATGCTTCGATCTGTGGCGGGCGGCCCCATATACGAGGCACGCGTGTCAGGGTGGCCGACATTCTGGAGCTGTTGGCCGAGGGCGTATCGCACGAGGATATCCTCGCCGACTATCCCTACCTCAGTGAGGCAGACCTGAGGGCGGCCTTGGCCTTTGGCGCGGCTGCGAGTGCGCATCGCATCATTCTCGCCGCCTGACAGTGCTATTCCTGATCGACGCGCAATTGCCGCCCGGCTTGGCACGGTGGCTTTCCGAGAACGGTTATCCCTCCCGGCACATCGACGCTCTCGGCTTGCGCGCCGCTTCCGATGACGTGATCGAAGCCAAGGCACGAGAATTGGGTGCAGTCATCTGGTCGAAGGATGCCGATTCCGCCGAGCGAGCGCGGCGCACCCAAGGATTGCAGGTGGTCTGGTTGCGGTTCGGCAACACTGCCAATGCTTCGCTACGAACCAAGCTGACTCCGTACCTGCGGACCATTGAAGCCGCTCTCAAGGAAGGCGACATCCTCGTCGAAGTCCGTTGATGTGCACGAGAACTCGACGCCCGATCCATGCAAGGTTCGTTCAGGGGCGGTTGGTACCTGCGCTCAACGCCATTCCCTGAGCCGGGATTCGGTCAGGCGCGATTCTCATCCTGCGCGGTGACGGTAGCGGGCTCGTCCGAGGCACTGTCGGGAAGGTCCGCAGCGTCATCGACGGCTTCGCCGACCTCGCCGTCGGCCAGCTCGCCGGATTTCTCCCGCCGCCTCAATTCGGCTCGCTCGGCCTTCAGCTTGGCGCGCTCGGCCTTTCTCGCGGCCTTGTTGCGCTCCCGCTCGAGGCGGGCGAAACGGTAGTTGGGCTTGCGTGCCATTCGATTCCTTCTGGCTTTGCGGCGGTGCCCGCAGGGCCCGCCCACCCGCCGACGTGACGGCGGTTACGCCGCGACGCCCGCGCGCGCGACCCCGAGTCGCCCACGAGCGGGCGATGTCAGAACGCCGGCGGCGCCTGCCGCCGGCGTTTGCTGGGGAAGGTCTCTCGGGACTTAGTCCAGAACGACCAGATTCTCTGCTGACGCTCTGCCGTCCCGGCCCGGTGTCAGCTCGTACTCGACCTTCTGGCCTTCGCGCAGGTTGGTGAGGCCCGCCCGCTCGACAGCGGAAATGTGGACGAACGCGTCCTTGGACCCGTCGCTCGGCTGAATGAAGCCGTAGCCTTTGACCGAGTTGAACCACTTCACCGTTCCAGTCGCCATGACTACTCCTTTCGCAAAGTTACACGCCCGCGCCGCAACTTGCGGCGTCGCGGGAGTTCGGGGCGCAGCGTGTCTCTAGAGTAGCTTGGCCCGGCTGGAGCCAGTCAGCGAAGATACATCAAGGTCACGTGCTACCGACGGGCCCTTGTTGGTCCATTGTGGCTCGCTTTGCAAGGGGTTTCGTGTCTTGCCAAGCATGCCGCAAACGCCCTCAGTTGCCCTTGGGCAGGAGCTTGAGCGCCCACTTGACCGTGGTGGTGTCCTCGACCGGGCCAATCAGCGTGACCTGAGACGTGCGCCGCCGGGTCGCACCGTCCCCCGCATAGACGCTCTCGTCGATGCTCATCGACGCGCCGGCGGCGCGCATCTGCCAGACTGCGCCGCTGGCGAGCCGGAGAAGCACGGCTTTCCGATCCTCGGTCATCGCGCAGCGCACGTCGGGATGCAGGTGGAAGCGCACCGCGAATTGTCGTCCTCGCCGCCGCCGCTGCCTTATGTGCGTGAGAGTGTCTTCGCCGCGCACATCGGCGCAGTCGGCGCCCGCATAGAGCCTGCGCTTGTGAACCAGGCCGAGCGTGTCGAGGTAGCCGTCGTGGTCGGTGTCGATCCAGGTCGCGCCGTCCCGATCGCGCCGCTCCACCTTCACCGACTTGGGGCCTTCCGCGATGCTGCCGTCCGCGCCGAGGGTGGCGGAATTGGTGTCGTCCACGACGAGCGTGCTGTGGGCCGCCGTGCCGCGCAGCGCTTCGCGCCAGCCGTCGTCGGGGCCGCGCCAGCCGCCGCAGTTAACGATGAGGCGCTCTCGGGCTGCGCTCATCTCGAAACTCAGAGTTCCGGCATGGGCCCAACGCCCGGTGGCCGGCGGCGCGCCAGTGTCCGCGATCAGAGTCGCGTGTCTGCCCTCGATGCGCCTGAATCCGGAGTGGGGCGCATCGAGCGGTGTCTCGCCGGTGTCGGCCGCGGCCCGGCCGAGAGCGAGGTCGATCAGGCCTTGCTCCTCCTCGACGGCGCCGTTGAAGAGCGCGAGCCCGCCGTCGCCGTGGCGGAACAGGCGGAGCGTCGACGCGAGCCGGGTGATCGCGTCCGAGAGGGTCTGCCCGGCCGGGCGCTCGCTCGCGTCGAGGGTCGCGCGCAGCCCGGCGAGGCACCATAGCGCCCCAAGTTGCGCCGACGGGTTTCTCTGGGCATGGCACCCGTCGCCCAGCACCTGCTGAACCAGCGCCGCCTCGAGGAGCTTGAGGCCCTGGGCGAAGCGGCGCTCGCCGTCGGGAAGGCAAAGCCCGGTCTCGATCAATCCCCTGCAAGCGATCAGGTGCGGCAGCCCCCCGGCCCCGTTGCGCGCCGTGCGCGCCAGGTGGCTGGCCTGGAGCTTGAGCGCCTGGTGAAAACGCTGGGAGAACTCGTTGTCGGCGCTCTGCAGCAGGAACTCGCTGTGGGCGAGCCAGGCGGTGAGGCGCCGCGCAAGGGACTCCGGACCCCAAACCAGCGCCGCGCTTGCAATCGTCCGATGCTGCTGCAGCCAGTCGAGCACCAGCGCGCGGGCACGCTCCGCTGCCCCGGCGCCGCCCACCGCGCGCAGATCGCGCAGCCAGGAGAAGCTGTGGAGCTCGCCGAGCCAGTAGTCGCCGGCATCCTGGTGACGCCAGGGCACCTCTCCCCACTCACCGATCTCGGCGGCACGGACCGTCTGGTTCCCGAACTCGTAGAGACCCGCAGCAAGCGCTTGGCCGCGCCCGGCCACCCCCGGCACGGGATCGACCGGCCGGTGCAGAAGCTCCGGCGCTTCGGCCGGTGTCCCTCGGCCTGAGGCGCGACCGCCGAGCCGTCGCAGGGCGCCGAGAAAGCCCTCCGAGGCCCGCTCGTCCCGCGAACCCATGGGGTAGGGTGGAGTTAGGAGGCCGACGCGCCGATCGCGCGCGGCCGCGTCCGGGCGCCGTGCGGAGCGCTGCGCCCCGCCTCCCCGGCCGCCCTCAATCGCGCGATGTTGCCGGAATACGCGGCCTCTCCCCCGGAGAAGCTGGCCGAGCCCGCGACCAGCACGTCGGCGCCCGCGCCCGTGGCGAGGCCGGCCGTGTGCGCGTCGATCCCGCCATCGACGGAGAGGTCGATGGCACGCCCGCTCGCGTCGATCAGCGCCCTGAGCGCCTCGATTTTGCCGAGTTGGCTCGGGATGAAGCGCTGGCCGCCGAAGCCCGGGTTGACGCTCATCACCAGCACCAGATCGATGTCGCCCAGAACCGGCTCGACGGCGTGGATCGGCGTCGCCGGGTTGAGCGCGACCCCCGCCCGTTTGCCCGTGCCCTTGATGTGCTGGAGGGTTCGATGCAAGTGGGCGCCCGCCTCGACGTGAACAGTGATGGTATCGGCGCCGGCCTCGGCGAACGGCTCGATATAGGGATCGACCGGCGAGACCATCAGATGCACGTCGAAGGGCCGCCTGCTGTGTGGTCTGAGCGCCGCCACGACGCCTGCGCCGATAGTCAGGTTAGGCACGAAATGCCCGTCCATCACATCGACATGCAGCCAGTCCGCACCCGCGTCCGAGACCGCCCGCACCTCCTCGCCAAGGCGCGAAAAATCGGCCGCTAGAATGGACGCCGCGATCCGAAGCCCCTGCTGCATCGCGAGGTCTGGTACCAGCTTAGGGGTGGTGCCGCAAGCGTGCGGCGTAGAAGCCGTCCATCCCGCCATGCTCCGCCCAATGGCACGGCAAGGTCCGCAGGTCGCCGGCTGCGGTGACGGCCTCGGTAAGGCCCGGCAGCTCGTTCTCCCGCGCAGGGAGACGCGCGAATTCGTGAGCGGATGCGAGAAAACTTTCCACGCGCTGCTCGCATTCTTCGGGTTGGAGCGAGCAGCTTGCGTAGACCAGAAGGCCTCCCGGCGCCACCATGGCGGCGGCGCGGGCCAGCAACCGGCCCTGCAGTTCGGCGAGGCGGCCCACGTCATCGGGGCCGCGAAGGTGTGGAATATCGGGGTGGCGCCGAATCGTCCCGGTCGCGGTGCACGGCGCATCCAGGAGCACCAGGTCAGCCGGCGCCGGCGGGCTCCATTCCAGGGCATCGGCTTCGACGATCTCGGCCGCGAGGCGGAGCCTGGCGAGGTTCTCCTCGAGCCGGACGAGGCGCGCGGCGGAGCGGTCGAGGGCGACGACCCGCGCGCCGGCGGCGGCGAGTTGCGCGGTCTTTCCGCCTGGGGCGGCGCCGATCTCCAGCACCCGCTTGCCCGCGACCGGGCCGAGCAGGCGGGCCGGCAGCGCCGCGGCCGCATCCTGCACCCACCACTCACCTGCCTCGTAGCCCGCAAGCCGCGTCACGTCGCCGGCGCCGCGCAGCCGGAGCGTGCCTGCGGGCAGACGTTCCGCACTCAGCGTGGCGCGCAACGCCTCGATCCGGTCTTCCGAGTCAGCGGCTGGGGAGACGTCGAGCGGCGGCTCGCCCAGATGGGCCTCGGCAATGGCCCGGCAGCGTGCATCGCCGTAGGCCTCAGCCCAGCTGTTCCAGAGCCAGTCCGGTGTATTGAGGCGAGGCGCGTCGAGCGCCGCGATGGCGCCGTGCTCGCGGGCGGCGCGGCGCAGCACCGCGTTGACCAGCCCGCGATAGGGCGAGAGCCGCGATCCGTGCGCGAGCGCGACGGTGCTCGCCACGGCCGCGTGGGCGGGCGTTTCCAGGAAGGCGAGCTGCGCGATGCCCAACCGCAGTATGTCCTGCACCGACCCCCGGCGCGCAGGCAAGGGGCGGTCCATGAGCCCGGCCAGGAAGGCATCGATCTGGCCCAGGCGGCGGAGCGTGGTGAGCAGCAGCAGGCGCGAGAAGGCGGCGTCGCGCGAGGGGAGGGCATCCAATCCGGGCGTGGCGGCGAGCGCCTGGTCCAGGGTACGGCCGCGGCACAGGATCGCGCCCAGCGCATGGGCGGCGACCGCGCGCGCATCGCTCGGCGGGCTATTGGTCGACGACAAAGCCGTCGCGGTGCGGGCGCATGGTGACGGGGCGCTGGATCGGTGGGCGGCCCTCCGCTGCGCCGGGCGCAATCGCTACGCCGAGGCCGGGCACGTCGGGGATGGCGACGAAGCCGTCTTCCATGGGCGGCACGCCCGTGACCACGTCCGAGCCGAGGAGCTTCAGGCTGGTCTCCATCTTCAGCGCTTCGAAGCCGGTGGTGTATTCCTGGATCGCGAAGTTGGGGATCGCGGCGGCGAGATGGAGGCAGGCGGCGAGACCCAGGGGCGAGAGCGGGTTGTGGGGCGCCACCATGACGTGGTGGGCCTCGGCCATCGCCGCCACCTTGCGCGCGCCCGTTATGCCGCCACAGAGCGCGACATCGACCCGCGCGAAGCCGGCGCCGTCGCACGCGAAGAGGGAGCGGAAGTCGTGGAGCGAGGCGTAGCGCTCGCCGGTCGCAATCGGCGCATGGACGCGGCGCGCGACCTCGGCCATGGCGTCGGGGTTCTCCGGCCGGATCGGGTCCTCGCACCAGTAGGGCAGATAGGGCTCGATGCGCGGGATGAAGTCGATCGCCTCGGCGGGCGTGAGCCGCCGGTGCAGCTCCAGCAGCATGTCGACCTCGCCGCCGAGCGCCTCGCGGACCCGGCGCACGGTCTCGACGGCGCGGCTCATGTGGCTCACGTGGGAGGCGAAGAAGGGCTCGTCCTCGCGCTCGTCGAGGAACGGGTTGATGTGGCCGACCGCGTTGAAGCCGGCGTCCTTCAGGGCGACGCAGTTCTCCACCAGCTCGTCGGTGGTCTTGCCGTAGGCGT
>JAPPKP010000145.1 GCA_028819955.1 Rhodospirillaceae bacterium
AGATTCTGGGCGTGCCGGAGAAGACCGACCCGCACGTGACCGAGGGCAAGGCCGGCCTGGTCAAGGCCTTCCAGGACGCGACCTCTGCGGTCGATTCCTCCGGCCTCTGCGTCTTCACCACCTTCGCCTGGTCGCTCGACGACATCGCGCCGCAGATCAACGCAGCCTGCGAGGGCGACTGGACGGCGGAGAAGCTGCTGGAGGTCGGCGAGCGGGTCTGGAACCTGGAGCGGCAGTACAACTGTGCGGCCGGCTTCACGGGTGCGGACGACAACCTGCCCGAGCGTCTGCTCAAGGACGCGGCGAAGACCGGCCCGGCCGAAGGCCTCACCAACGGCCTCGCGCAGATGCTGCCGGAGTACTACGAGGTGCGCGGCTGGACCGACGAGGGCGTGCCCAGCAACGAGACGGTGGAGCGCCTCGCGCTCTAGTCCGTATCGTTCGTCATTCTCGTGACGACGGGGGGCCGCGCGCGCCGAACAGGGCGCCGGTCCCCCGGCTTGTATCGGAGACGACGGCACTGAACGAGACCAGACGGGCCCTCCCCTGCCGCGCACGGGCGCGGGCGCAGGGGTCGGCGCGAACAGCCAAGCGGGAGCCAACATGCAGCATGTGATCGTGGGTGCCGGCCCGGCCGGCGTGGTCGCTGCCGAAACCTTGCGCAAGGGAGACCGGGCCGCCGACATCGTCCTCATCGGCGACGAGCCGGAGCCGCCCTATTCGCGGATGGCGATCCCTTACGTGCTCGAGGGCATGATCGAGCAGAGCGGGACCTACCTCCGCAAGACCGAAGGCCACTACGAGGGCCTCGGCATCCAGTACCGCCAGGGGCGGGCGGAGTCCGTGGCGGCGGCGGACGGCACGCTCACCCTCGCGGGCGGCGAGAGTGTCTCCTACGATCGCCTGCTGATCGCTACCGGCGCGACCCCGCTCAGCCCGCCGGTGCCCGGCCTCGATCTCCCCGGCGTGCACAACTGCTGGACCCTAGAAGACTGCCGCGGGATCGCAAAGCTGCTCAACGAAGACGCCAACGTCGTGCTGATCGGCGCGGGCTTCATCGGCTGCATCATCCTGGAGGCGCTCGCCAAGCGCTGCGGCAATCTCACCGTGGTCGAGATGGAAGACCGCATGGTCTCGCGCATGATGGACGCCACGGCAGGCGGGATGCTGGAACGCTGGTGCGGGGCCAAGAACATCCGCGTGCTCACCGCGACCCGGGTCGCCGGGATCGAGGCCGCGAGCGGCGCGGGCGGCGACAAGGCGGTGGTGCTGGACAACGGCGAGAGGATCGACGCCCATCTTGTCGTGCTCGCCGTCGGCGTCGCGCCCAACATCGGCTTCCTGGAGGGGAGCGGGATCGAGACCGACCACGGCGTGCTGGTCGATCAACACCTGGAGACCAGCGCCAAGGGCGTGTTCGCCGCCGGCGACGTGGCCCAAGGCCTCGACTTCTCCACCGGCGAGTACTCGGTGCACGCGATCCAGCCGACCGCCACCGAGCACGGCCGCATCGCGGCGCTCAACATGCTGGGGCGCCACGCCCACTACAAGGGCAGCCTCAACATGAACGTGCTCGCCACGGTCGGGCTCGTCTCCAGCTCGTTCGGAAGCTGGGAGGGCGTCGCCGGCGGCGACAGCGGCGTCGCCGTGGACGAGAACGGCTACAAGTACCTCCGGCTGGAGTTCGACGGCGACCATCTGGTCGGCGCGCTCGGCATCGGGCTCACCGACCATGTCGGCGTGATCCGCGGCCTGATCCAGAACCAGACCGCGCTCGGCGACTGGAAGGAGAGGCTGCAGGAGAACCCGCACCGCGTGATGGAGGCCTACGTCGCCCACAGCCAGACCTGAGCCACGGCGGCAGCGATCACGGCGCCACGCGGGAGACACCGCGCACTCGCCATGAAGGTGACCGTCAAGCTCTATGCCTTGCTGAGCGACTATCTCCCCGCCGGCGCCGTGGACAACCAGGTCGAGCTCGACCTGGACGCAGGCACCACGCCCGAGGACGTCTTCGCCAGGTTCAACCTGCCCCGCCAGTACTGCTCCATCGTGCTGGTGAACGGCATCTACGTTGAGCCGAGCGAGCGCGGCTCCCACGCGCTGAGCGAGAACGACACGCTGGCGATCTGGCCGCCCGTGGCCGGCGGCTGAGCCAGCGAAGCCGGCACGAGTCCCCGTCGCACGTCTGAGTTCCGACAACGTTCGTGCCCAAGACTCTGACCGTCGAGAAGGAGATGGCGATCGAGCGCCATGAGTTCCGGCGCACCCTGCGCCGCGCGCTCCCGGAGGCGGACATCTCCGAGGATGGCAACACGATCACGGTCCGCGAGGGGACGGGCACTCTGGAGATCACGCTCTCCACCAAGCCCAGCCGCCGTATCGGCCTGCTCGCGCTGCCGGTCCTTGCCGCGCGCTTCCACTACAGCGGCTACCACGATCCCGCCGGGCACCTCGCCCGGCTCGACATCTCCTTCCAGCGCGGCGGCGGGTAGTTGCGCACGGCGGCATTGCCGAAGGATCGATTGCCGAATTCTATCGCGCGTTGCGCTTGCCGCAGTTTCCGTCCACCATCGCGCGCTGTCTCAAACAAGAATGGGAGGGACGGGCAATGGCTTACACGCGAGCGAAGGTGGTCGAGGAGATCAGCGCATCGGCCGACCGTGTCTTCGGCGAGATCGGGGCCTTCAACAATCTGACCGTCATCATGGCGGGCACCATCACGCGGAGCACGCTCAACAAGAAAGGCAACGTACGTACGCTCAAGGTCAAGGGCGTGAAGGGCAACCTCGACGAGACGCTGCTGAAGTACGATACGGCGACGCGCACACAGAGCTATGCGATCACCGCCGATCCGGACGACATGGTGCCGTTCTCCGACTACACCGCCACCATCAAGGTGAAGCCGATCACCTCGCGGCGCAGCCAGGTGGAGTGGACCAGCCGCTTCGTGCCGAAGAAGGGCAAGACCAAGGCGGAATGCCTCGAGTTCGTCGAGGGCATCTACCGCACCGGCATCGCGGGTACTCGGGAAGTCCTCGGGGTCAAGAAGTAGCACGCGGTACCGCCGGCCGCTCCGCTGGCGGATAGATCACCGCTTCGAGATAGAGGCCGCAGGCCGGCGCCGTCGGGCCGCTTTGGCGCCGGTCGCGGGCCGCGAGCGCGGCGCCGACATCGGCCGGTGCCCGCCGGCCTTCGCCCACCTCGACCAGCGTCCCCACCATGGCGCGCACCTGGTGATGGAGGAAGGAGCGCGCCCAGGCGCGGATCGCGATCTCGTCTCCGACTCGTGTGACGGCGAGGCTCTTCAGGGTGCGGACCGGGGAGGTCGCCTGGCAATGGGCGGCCCGAAAGGTCGTGAAGTCGTGGGTGCCTTCCAGCAGGCGCGCGGCCTCGGCCATGGCGTTCGCATCGAGCGGGCGCGCGACGTGCCAGGCGCGGTCTTTCGCGAGCGCGAGCGGCGTCTTGCGATTGACGATCCGATAGAGATAGACGCGCATGGTGGCATCGCGCCGCGCATCGAAGCCGGGCGATGTCTGGGCCGCGTCGAGAACGACGGCGGGCGCCGGCCGCAGGTGCGCGTTGAGCGCGTCGCGCAGCACCGCCGGCTCCGCCTGCCGGGCGAGATCGAGGTGGCAGCACTGGCCGAGCGCGTGAACGCCGGAATCGGTTCGGCCCGCGCCATGCACGCGCACCTGCTCGCCGCAGAAGCGCTCGACCGCGCGCTCCAGCGCCTCCTGCACCGACCGCCCGTCGCCCTGGTACTGCCAGCCGACGAAGCCGGTGCCGTCGTATTCGAGAGTCAGCTTGTAGCGGGGCATGGCAGGCGTATGCCGGCTGCGATCGGCCGCCCGCGCAAGAAGGCGTCCGTCCCCATCGCCGCCTTGCCGGCGCGCTGAAGGCGGATCGGGCGTAGCGCGGCGCCGTCGCCGCAGGCGATGGTGAGCGCCTCGTCGACGACCGTTCCGGGCGGCGCATCCGTCGCATCAGCCACCCTCTCGGCCGCCAGCACCTTGATGCGCTCGTCATCGTGGGCGAACCAGGCGCCGGGCCTCGGTGCAAGCGCACGCACGGTGCGCTCGATTTGCGCCGCCGGCGCCCGCCAGTCGATGGCGGCCTCGTGCTTCTCGATCTTCCGGGCGTAGGTCGCGCCGTCGGCCGGCTGCGGCGTCTCGGACAGCGTGCCCGCGGCGAGCGCATCGATCGCCTCCACCACAAGCCGGGCGGAGAGGGCGGCCAAAGTATCGTGCAGCGTGCCGCCGGTGGTCTCGGGCCCGATCGGCACCCGCTTGGCCATCAGGATGGGGCCCGTGTCGAGCCCCTCGTCCATGCGCATGATGGTGACCCCGGAATCCTTATCGCCCGCCATGATCGCCCGCTGAATCGGCGCCGCACCGCGCCAGCGCGGCAGCAGCGAGGCGTGGGCGTTGATACAGCCGAGCCGGGGTGCCGCCAGCACGGCCGGCGGCAGAATCAAGCCATAGGCGACCGTGACCGCGAGGTCGGCATCCAGCGCCGCGAACGCCGCCTGCGCCTCCTCAAGCTTCAGGCTCGCCGGGGTGTTGACTGGAATCCCGGCGGCCTCGGCGCGTACGGCCACCGGCGTCGGCCGCACCTTGCGGCCGCGCTGCGCGGCCCGCGGCGGCTGGGTGTAGACGGCAGCGATGGAGTGGCCGCTCGCGCAGAGCGCATCCAGGGTGGGCACGGCGAAGGCCGGCGTTCCCATGAACACCAGCCTCAAGGGTTGCATGGGTTCCCGCGCCGTCGAGGTCCGGCTGGAGACGGATACCTCAGCCGGCTGCGGCGCGGCGCGCCTTGGTCAGCTTGCGCAGGATGATGCTGCGCTTGACCAGCGACAGGTAATCCACGAAGAGCACCCCCTCCAGGTGGTCGATCTCGTGCTGCAGGCAGACGGCCAGCGTGCCGACCGCCGTAATCTCCTGCGCCGCGCCGGTCTCGTCCCGATAGGCCACCGTCACCGACGCCGGCCGCTCCACCTCGGCATAGTGATCGGGGAAGGAGAGGCAGCCCTCCTCGCGGCTCACACGCTCGTCCGAGCGCCAGACGATCTCGGGATTGACCAGCTTGAGCGGCGCTGGCGGCTCGTCCGCCAGATGCACGTCGGTCACGATGCAGCGCTTGGGCACGCCGATCTGGATTGCGGCAAGCCCGATACCGTCCGCGGCGTGCATCGAGTCCATCATGTCGTCGAGCAGCGCGCGCACCTCGTCGTCGACGGCATCGACCCGTGCGGAGCGCGCCTTCAGCCGCTTGTCGGGGGCGGTGATGATTGGGCGTATGGCCATCGCGGTCGACCGATACAGAGCCGCTGTCTAGCTAAGGACGCGCACGACCGAGGTCAAGCGCAAGCTCTCACGCGTCCGCTTTGGGTCTCACCTCCTCGGCGAACCCGGTGATGACGTCGAGGGTTTCCTCCAGGGTCTCACGCAGAACCTGGAGAACGAGATGGCGCACACCGAGGTCGCGCATCGCCTGGATGTCGCTCGCGATGTCGTCGGCCGAGCCCGTGAGCAGCATCCGCTCGCCCGTGTCGGCGACGATCGGCTCCGCGCTGGCACCGTACCAGACGGCCCAGAAGGCGAGGTCGATGCTGGCCGGGTCGCGGCCCTCGGCCTCCGCTATGGCGCGCAGATCGTCGAGGCCCGCGGCGAAGCGGCCCAGCGTGTCCATCGGGAAGCGCGGGTTGCAGCCGATCGGAAACCAGGCATCGCCGTGGCGCACCGTGCGACGCTTGGCGGGCTTGCTCTCCCCGCCGACCCAGATTGGCGGATGCGGCTTTTGCACCGGCTTCGGGTGGAACAGGATGTTGTCGAACGAGGCGAACTCCCCGTCATACCGGGGCGCGTCGGCGGTCCAGAGCTCCTTGTAGATGCGTAGATACTCGTCGGTCGCCCGGCCGCGGGCCTCGAAGGGTGGGGCGCCCACGGGCGGGAACTCTTCGGCCATCCAGCCGGCGCCGACGCCCACCACCGCGCGCCCGCCGGAGAGCAGGTCGATGGTGGAGAGCAGCTTCGCCGTCAGCACGGGATGGCGGTAGGGGACCACCATCACCGAGGTGAGCAGCCGCATCTCCGTCGTGACGCCCGCGAGGTAGGCCATGAGCGCGAGCGGCTCCAGGCACTCGCCGGCGAGCAGGGTGGGGAAGGTAAGCGTGCCGTCGGGCGAGTAGGGGTAGGGCGAGTCGATGCCCTTGGGCACCACGATGTGATCCGGAATCGCGAGGATGCGGTAGCCCAGCTTTTCGCCGTGCCGGGCGAGGGTCGCGATGCGCTCCGGCACGGCCAGCGGCCCGCCGTTCGGTACGTTGAAGCCGTATTCCATTCCCCTAATCCCGTCAGGTTCGATGATTGCCGCGACATGGCGGCCCGGAAGGCGATGGCAGCGGTTCTAGCGTCATCCTGCGGGGCGCGGCAAGGACCGATCCCGGCGGGAGGGGACCGGCACGCTCGCACGCTTACACGTAACCGTTGGCCTGAAACCAGCTGAGCGCGTCGGCCAATGCCTCTTCCGCCGGGCGCGCCGTGTAGTTGAGCTCGCGCTGGGCCTTGGCGGACGAGAAGAACATCATCTTGCGCGCCATACGCAGGCTGTCGCGGGTGAGCCTGGGCTCCCCGCCTGCGACGCGCGCCCAGGCTTCGCCGGCGGCGGCCACCGGCGCGAGCAGCCGGTGCGAGAGCCGGATGCGCGGCGCCGGCCGCCCCGTGAGCCTGGCCAGGCACTCCAGGATCTCACGGAGCGTCATGTCCTCGCCGCCCAGGATGTAGCGCTCCCCCACCGCGCCACGCTCCAGCGCCTGCAGGTGGCCGGCGGCGCAGTCGTCGACGTGGACCACGTTGAGGCCGGTATCGACGTAGGCCGGCATCCGGCCGGTCGCGAAATCGACGATGATCCGCCCGGTGGGTGTCGGCTTGATGTCGCGCGGGCCGATGGGCGCGGAGGGATTGACGATCACCGCTGGCACCCCCTCGTCGCGGACCAGCGCGCGCACCGCCTCTTCCGCCAGGAACTTGGAGCGCTTGTAGTGGCCGATCATGGCGGCCTCAGTCACAGGCGTCTCCTCGTCGGCCGGCGAATGGTCGGCGTTGAGGCCGAGCGTGGCGACGCTCGAGGTGTAGACGATGCGCGTGGCGCCGGCGCCCGCGGCCGCGCGCAGCAGGTCGCGCGAGCCTTCCACGTTGGTGCGGTAGATCGCCGGCGGGTCGGGAATCCAGAGCCGATAGTCGGCCGCAACGTGGAAGAGCGTGTCGCAGCCCTTCGCCGCCTGCTCCAGCGAAGCTCGGTCGTTCAAGTCGCCGATCGCCCGCTCGACGTCGAGGTCGTCGATGTTGCGCGTATCGGCGCCCTGCCGCGTCAGCACGCGCACCGCATGGCCGGCGTCGAGCAGCGCGCGGGCGACGGCGGAGCCGAGAAAGCCGGTCGCGCCCGTGACGAGCGTAGTCATGACGGGGCCTCCGGCGGCTTGCCGAACAGATACCTGCGCTCCTTCCAGGTGAGCCACACGACGTAGAGCGGCGGCAGCGCCACGCCGGCGAGCAGCAGCACGATCAGACCGCCGCCCCAGGTGATCGGACCGATGAAATACATCGCGTCCTCCAGGTGGATTCCCTTGAACATCGGCTGCCGCGCCTGGCGCGTCCCGGCGCGCTGCTCGATCCGCCAGAACATGAGGAAGAGCGCCGAGACCGAGACCCCGGCGATGAGGCCCAGATAGGGCGCCCAGCCGCCGATCCAGCTGTCCTGCAAGCCGTAGCCGATGCAGAAGAAGAGCGCGACGTGAATGAAGGCGTCGGAGTAGTTGTCGTAGTGATAGCCGAAGCGGCTGGACTTGCCGGAAAGCCGCGCCAATTCGCCATCCATGTGATCGATGAAGTTCGAGAGCATGAAGAGCCCGGCGGCGTAGAGGATCTCGGGCCGCGTGCCCACGGCGAAGAGGCCGCAGGCTGCGAGCCCGAGAAGGAGCCTGACCGTGGTGATGTGGTTCGGCGTGACCGGCGTATGCACCAGCGGCCGCACCATCCAGCGGGCGAGCCGCTGGTCCCAGGCCAAGCGTGGCTTCGCCTTGGCGGGCTCGGCACTCTCGCCGCTGTCCCCGTCGCTTGCGCCGATCTTGCCTTCGACCATGGGCCGTCATATAGCCGGAAACGGGGCCGTGACAACGTCGGACATTCCGCCATGCGCGCCGTCATGCTCGCCGCCGGGGTCGGCCGGCGCTTGGGGCACGATAAGCCCAAGATTTTGCTGCAATTCGGTGGCGGCACCCTGCTGGAGCGCCATCTCGCCATTCTTGCCGCGCTCGGTGTAAGCGACGTGGTGATCGGCGTCGGCCACGAGGCTCTCGCCATTGAGCGCGCGCTGGGAGCGCTGGGCCAGACCGACGTCTCGACCGTCTACAACCCGGACTACGAGCAGGGCAGCATCCTCACGCTCTGGTGCGTTCGCGACGCGCTCACGGCGGGCGGCCCCATCCTCCTGATGGATGGCGACGTGCTCTACGACCGCCGCGTGCTCGAACCCCTGGTCGAGACGCACCATGCCGATTGCCTGCTGGTGGACCGCGACTTTGAGCCGGGCGACGAGCCGGTCAAGGTCGGCGTCGTTGACGGCGCGCCTGCCGATTTCGGCAAGACCATCGATCCGGCGCTTGAAGCCTACGGCGAATCGGTCGGCTTCTTCCACCTCAGCGAGGGGACGGCAAACGTGCTCGTCGAGACCGCCGGGCGCATGATCGAGCAAGGCGGCAGCGAACGCCCGATGGAGGACGCCGTCGCTACCGTCATCCGTACCGCGAATCCGCCCTTCGGCTTCGAAGACGTAACCGGCCTGCCCTGGATCGAGATCGACTTTCCCGAGGACGTGGAACGCGCCGAGACCGAGATCCTGCCCCAGCTCGTCGCCGACGAAAGCTAACACGCGCTCACGAGACGGAGCCCAAGATGCCCCCAATCGTTGTGAATGTAAGTCAGGCCAGGACCCGGCTTTCTCGATTGATTGCGCGGGTTGAGGCCGGCGAGGAAGTGGTGATCGCCCGCCGCGGAGAGCCGGTCGCCCGACTCGTCGCCTGTAAGCCGCAAGGGAAGCGACGCCCAGGCGTTCTCAAGGGGAAAGCCGTCATCACCGACGAATTCTTCGACCCACTGCCGGAGGAAGAACTCAAGCTCTGGGAAGGCGGGTAATGGGTGAGGCCCGCCGCCCGCCCATTGCGCGCATGCGCGGGGCCTCACCATAATGAGAGCCACGCGAAGAGACCGCCGCGAGGGAGGCGCACCATGAAGCTCGGCATGTTCATGCACCCGATCCAGGATTTTCGGCGGGGCTATCACACGCTGCTGAAGGAAGACTTTGAGATCATCAAGTGCGCCGATGCGGTCGGCTTCGACGAAGTCTGGCTCGGCGAGCATTTCGCGCTTCCCTCCGAGCCGATCCAGTCGCCACTCATGCTGTTCGCCGCCCTGGTGCCCCAGACCGAGCAGATCAAGTTCGGCTCCGGCGTCCTCTGCCTGCCCTATCAGCACCCGGCGATCGTGGCGGGCCAGGCGGCCCAGTTCGACCATATCTCCGAGGGCCGCTTCCTGATGGGCATTGGGCCCGGCGCCACGCCGCCCGACTTCGAGATGTTCAAGATCACCGACCTCGACCGCATGGAGATGCTGGTCGAGTCCATCGACATGATCCACGGCATCTGGGCCTCGGACCCGCCCTACGAGTTCCACGGCAAGTACTGGGACTTCGAGATCAAGGACAACGTGCTGCCCGACATCGGCGTCGGCGCCATGGGCAAGCCCTATCAGCAGCCCCATCCGCCGGTAATGATCCCTGCGATGAGCCGGGGCTCCGGAAGCATTCGCCTCGCCGCCCAGCGGGACTGGATGTGCATCTCCGCCAACTTCGTGCCCGACGCGGTGCTCAAGGGTCATTGGCGCGACTATCTGGATGAGCGCAAGAAGCTCGGGCGCGCACCCGACCCCTCCAAGTGGAAGGCGGGCCGCACCCTGCTCATCACCGAGACTGACGAGGAAGCGCGTCAGTACCTCAGGCGCGAAGACAACGCGTTCTACTGGTATTTCAAGTACATCATCGGCGTCACCAGCCACGGCGGCTTCGTCCACATGCTGAAGTCGGACGCCGACATGCCGGACGAGGAGGTGACGCCCGAGTACTGCATCGACACCATCGTCACCGCCGGCAGCCCCAAGACGGTGGCCAAGAAGATCGCTCAATTCCGCGACGAGACGGGCCCGTTCGAGACTCTGATCGTTTCGCACCACGACTGGGTCCACAAGGACCTGTGGCGACGCCACATGGAACTCACCGCTACCGAGCTCATGCCAAGGCTGCGGGCCGAGATCGGCTGGCAGGCTGCGGCGGAGTAACCGAAAACTCGGACCCGGCCCGCGCTACTCGGTGACGATCTTGACCAGTTGACCCGGCTGCAGGCGCTCGCCCGAGCGCAAGCCGTTCAGCACCCGGAAGCGCTCTGTGCGAAACTCGTTGAACGGCATGCGGGCCGCGAGCGATTCCACGGTATCGCCGGGCACGACCGTGACGACGCGCAGCCTGAGCGGGCGCAGGTTCGCGACCTGCCCCGGGCTGAGCCGCCTGAAGCTCGCGATCATCTGCCGGAAGGGAACGGAAAACTCTTTCGTCCGTTGCGGCGGCGTCGCGAAGAAGAAGCGATAGACCCGCATGGGTGCCGCGCGGATCGCGACCAGGCGCACGTCGCGCACGCCCGATGCGGTGCGGACGCGCGTGCTTGCGGCCACTGCGTCCATGCCGTCGACCTGGGTTCTCTCGATTCGGGTCAGCGGCACCTTCGACGCCCACACTCCCCGCAGATAACGCCAGGTGCTGAGCGACGGGCTTGCCAGAGCAGCTTCGTCGAAGCGCATCGTGGCGCCCGACGGGTGCGTTCCCACCACCGCCTCCGGCGCGTTCTGCAGGTGGAATCCGGGTGGGGCCGTGAACGCGATCCGCAGCACCGGATGGGCGAATGCCCGACCGCGCACGAACCCGTCCTCAGGCGAATCGCCGTAGATCATGCCGTCGATCCGCCGGAGGTAGGTTTCGCGGTCGCGCTTGCCCCCGAACCTGGCTTGCGCGGCGCCGGCCGCTGCCCGCACCCTGTCCGCGGTGCGCGGGTGGCTCGCGAAGAGTCCCCCCTGCGCTCCATCGCCGCGCTCCCCGGCGATCTTGCGGGCAAGCGCGGCCTGGGCCCCCATTGTCTCCAGAAAGCTCGACATCGCCGTCGCGTCGAAGCCGCTGCGGCTCAGGTAGCGCACACCCAGCGTGTCGGCCTCGAGCTCCTGGGAGCGCGAATAGCCCTGCACGTAGGCGCCGGCAGCGAGGCTCGCGAAATCCGAGACGGTCTGGTTGTCGACAACGGCGCCGACGATTGCCGCGCCGAAGCCGGCGACGAGGCCGTGGCTGTAATGCTCGGCGCTGTGGCGGGCGGTCACGTGGCCGATCTCGTGGGCGATCACGCCTGCGAGCTCCGCCTCGTCGTTGGCGAGCGCCATCAGGCCGCGCGTGACGTGAATGTAGCCGCCGGGCAGAGCGAAGGCGTTGACCTCGGGGCTGTCGAGCACGACGAAGGTGAAGGGCGGCTCAGGCTGCTCCGAGGTCTGCTGGAGCAGCCTGCCGAGGCTGGAGACGTAGCGCTGGAGCTCGGGATCGTCGTAGAGGCCGCCGAACGCCGCCACAAGCTTGGGATGCACCTGAGCGCCGACTCTCCGCTCTTCCTCGGGCGAGAGGAAGGCGGTGAACTGCTCGTCGCCGGTCGCCGGATTGACGCTGCATCCACTGAGCAGAAGCGGCGCGGCCGCGGCCAGCACGAGGCTCAGCGCCAGAGCCGCAGGCGCGGCTGCCGCGCGGCGGAGACGCATCAATCGAGCACCTCGATCTGCTCGGGATGAGTGGCCTCGATCATGGGGCCGTTGAACGAGTCGACCCAGCCGCGCACGCGCACCAGGCGCCCCTTGTAGTCCTCGATGGCGATGCCCGCCGTCTCGAACCGTCGGCGGTCGCGCGGCCCGATGGAGACGGTGAAGTCCTCGCGCCAGTCGTCGCCGAAGTTGAGGTAGCCGCGCCCCCGCACGACTGCTGCCGCCTTCACCCGCCCCTCGACCAGCTGAAAGCTGCGTAGGTTGGCGTCAGCCTCGCTCGCAGCCCGCACGCGATAGCGGGCCTCCGACCAGATGCCGAGACGCGCGGCACGTGCGCGACGTTCGATGACGAGCATCTCGGCGACTCCTGCACGGTCATCGACCAGGCTGTGGACGCGCGCGAGGCCCTCAGCGAGCAGCGCACCTTGAATCCAGGTTCCGTCGTCGCTCCGCACCAGATGGCCGCGCAGACGGCCGTAGCGGTCGCGCGGAACGCCGCCCTGTGCCAGGCCGACGCGGCGTCCCTGCACCAGGCGGGCGAGCGTTTGCCGTGCGCTCTCCGCGAGCGGCTCGATGCCGGCGAGGCGCACCGTCTCCCCGTCGTCGAGCAGGACCGTGCCGCCGTCGATCACGTCCACCACACGCGCTTCCGCGTCGAGCGCAAGGCCCGCCGGCAGCGGGACCGCCGGCTCGCTCGCGGCGCCAGCCGTCGTCACGGTGAGAACGAGGAGAAAGATCGCGGCGAATCGCGCCATAGCGGGAGTATAGCCCTCGCCTTCCAGCGAACGGGCGCCTTCTCAAGCGGACGGCAAGACCGTAATGTCGGCTCGGTCGCACTTGGTGGCGTACAAGGCCCAACGCGGGGAGGGCGCAGCATGGATATGGTGACGATGAACATCATCGATTCCTCGATGGTGTCGATCTGCCGGGAAATGGGTATCACTCTGATGAAGACGTCCTACTCGACGATCTTCAACGAGGGCCTCGATTTCACCTGCGCCATCGCCGACACCGACGGCGAGATGGTCTCGGTCGCCGAGTTCTGCCCGGCCCAAATCGGCGGGATGCCGCTGCTCATCAAGACCTGCGCCGAGGAAATCCCGATCGACCAGATCGAGGAAGGCGACGTCATCATCCACAATGACCCCTACCGGGGCGGCCTGCACGTGCCGGAGCACACGTTGTTCAAGCCGGTCTTCGCCGACGGCGAACTCCTGGCGTTCGTCGTCGCCATAGGCCACATCGCCGAAGTCGGCGGCATGGTGCCGGGCGGCTTCGCCGGCGAAGCGACGGAGATTTTCCACGAAGGCGTGCGCGTGCCACCGGTGAAGATCATGAAGCGCGGGAAGGACGTCGATTCCGTGTGGAAGCTCATGCTCGCGAACGTGCGCACCCCTCGTTACAACTACGGCGACCTGCGCGCCATGATCGGAGCGCTGGACGTCGGTGAGGCGCGCCTCAAGGAGATGGTGGCGAAGTACGGCCGCGCGCTCTGGACCGAGACCTGCCGCGACCTGATGGACTATTCGGAGCGCCGCATGCGCGCCGAGATTTCGCAGTTCCCCGACGGCCGCTACCATTTCGAGGACACCGTCGAGAACGACGGGATCGAGGACAAGCCTTATCAGTTGCGGGTCGATGTCTTCGTTCAGGGTGACGAGCTGATCGCCGACTTCTGGGCGACCGACGCCCAGGCCAAGGGGCCGATCAACGCCACCCTCGGCGTCACCTGGTCGGCCACCTATAACGCGCTCTTCCACATGACCGACCCGTCGATCCCCAAGAATTCGGGGTGTTTCCGTCCGATCAAGATCGTGGCCCGGCCCGGCACCGTCGCCAACGTCGACTACCCGGCGCCCGAAGTCGCAGGCAACACCGAGACCCACCCGAGGCTCGCGCTGATCGTAATTGGCGCTTTGGCGCAGGGCGCGCCCGAGCGCGCCATGGCGGCGGAGAGCGGTACGGGCGGCAACTTCGTCTTCGGCGGCCACCACCCCGACTACGACGAGTACTTCGCCTGCTACGACCTGATCTCCGGCGGCTGGGGCGGGCGCGACTACGCCGACGGCAACGACTGCGTGATCGCGATCAACGGCAACTGCCGTTTCAACCCGGTCGAGGTGTTCGAGACCCGCTTCCCCTTCCAGGTCGAGGACTTCGCGATGACGCCGGATTCCGGCGGCCCAGGCCGCCACCGCGGCGGGCTCGGCTATCGCAAGACGCTCCGCACGCTCTCGGCCGAGATCACCGCGAGCCAGTGCACCGATCGGCACCGGATCAAGACCTGGGGCCTCTTCGGCGGCAAGGAGGGCGCGGTGGGCGCGACCCTGGTCCGGCCCGAGGGCGCGGACGACTGGCGCCCGGTGACCGAGACCCACGGCAAGGCGTCGTCGTCCAAGTATGCCAACATCCGCCTGCGGCCAGGCGATCGCGTGCGTCTCATCGTCCCCGGTGGCGGCGGCTACGGCGAGCCCAGGGAGCGCGCGCCCGAGGCGGTGGAAGAGGACTTGGCGGAAGGCTACGTGACGCCGGAGGCCGCGCGCCGCGACTACGGCTACGCCGCCGAGGCCTAGACCGCCCAACGCCGCCGGGCTGCCGTTACGGTCCGGGCAGGGCCTCGTCGAAGAAGCGCAGAATCTGCTCGTCGATCCGGGCGAGGAAGGCGCGCCGGTCGAAGCCTGCCGGATCGCGCCCTGCAGCGCCGACTTCATTCGCCATGGCGGGCGGAAACGGCGTGATAAAGGCGAAATGGTGCGCCTCCGGATGAACCATCAGGCGCGCGTACTCTCCCATCAGGGAAGCGACGTTTTCCGCGTGCCAGGGCTCACGCAGGACCCGATCGGCTTCCAGGTGATGGATCTGCGCCGGGACCTGAACGCCCGCGAAGGACCCATCGCCGAAGAGCGCACCAACCGGCGCCACGGCCGCGACCGCACCCACGCGCGGGTCCGAGAGGTCCGGCATCGGGCCGGCCGATTGCCCGCCCGGCCGGCCGTAGCCGCAGAATCCGGGGTCTTGCTCGTAACGCTGCGTGCAGTGGCGCGCGAGCACGCTCAGGTCCGCCCGGCCGCCGATCAGCGCGAGTACGCTGTATCCGCCGGCGGAATGCCCGACGGCCCCGATGCGTTCGACGTCAATACGCGGACCGAGCTCGGCATCGCCGAGGAGCCGATCCAGCACCGCGCTCAACTGGCGCGGACGCCGCAGCCAGTTCGCCGCCGTGCCGCTGAACCGGTCGTCGCGCCAACTGTCGCCGGCGTGCTCGGGTGCGGCCACGATGTAGCCGCCCTCCGCCAGGCGGATCGCGGTGTCGCGGTGATTCAGGCGCCCGCCCCCGCTGCCGTGCGATAGCAGAACGAGGCCGTATCGCCCGTCGCCGACCGGCGCGCCCCGGCTTGCGTTCATGGTGAACGGGCCGACGGCCGTCCGCCCGCTCTTCTCGCTCGGATACCAGAGCGCGGTGACCAGCCTTTCGCCGTCGGCTTCGACGTAGATGTCGCGAAAGCCAACGCCCTCAGCCTTTGCGCCGGAAACTGCGATCACGACCGCCAGCGCGAGCATGGGAAGAAGTGTCATGGGTCGTATCCTGCCACAGCACCCGGCGCGCCGGGGGCGCTTGCGCAGCGGGCTTTTTCCGCGACAATCTGCAAGGCGCATGAGCCGGGAATCGATGGAGTTCGACGTGGTGATCGTAGGCGCGGGTCCCGCCGGGCTCGCCGCCGCGATACGCCTGCGCCAGCTCGCCGAGGAGTCAGGCCGCGAGATCAGCGTGACCGTGCTCGAGAAGGGTTCCGAGGTGGGCGCGCACATCCTCTCGGGCGCCGTCTTCGAGCCGCGCGCACTCGACGAGCTGATCCCGGACTGGAAGGAGAAAGGCGCGCCGCTCAACACGCGGGCCGGCAGCGACGAGTTCCGCCTGCTCACCAGGAAGGGCGGCATCAGGATGCCGGGCGCGTGTCTGCCCCCGCAAATGCGCAACCACGGCAACTACATCATCAGCCTCGGCAACCTGTGCCGGTGGCTGGGCCAGCAGGCGGAGGAGCTCGGCGTCGAGGTCTACCCCGGCTTCGCCGCCGCCGAGGTGCTCTACCACGAGGACGGCAGGGTCAAGGGAGTCGCCACCGGGGACATGGGCATCGCCAAGGACGGCAGCCAGAAGGCGAGCTACGAGCCGGGCGTCGAGCTGCACGCGAAGTACACGCTGTTCGCCGAGGGTGCCCGCGGCTCGCTCGCCAAGCAGCTGGTCGAGCGGTTCGATCTGCGCAGACGCTCGGACCCGCAGACCTACGGCATCGGCCTCAAGGAAGTCTGGGAGATCGAGCCCGGCAAGCACCGGCCGGGCCTGATCCAGCACACCTTCGGCTGGCCGCTGGACAGCCGCACCTACGGCGGCTCGTTCCTCTATCACTTCGACGAGAACCTGGTCTCGATCGGCTTCGTCGTGGCGCTCGACTACGAGAACCCGCACCTCTCGCCGTTCGACGAGTTTCAGCGCTTCAAGACCCATCCGCTGGTCCGCCCCGTGCTCGAAGGAGGCCAGCGCTTAGGCTACGGCGCGCGCGCGATCAACGAGGGCGGATACCAGTCGATTCCCGAGACTGTCTTCCCCGGCGGCGCGCTGATCGGCTGTGCCGCGGGCTTCCTCAACGTGCCCAAGATCAAGGGCAGCCACAACGCGATGAAGAGCGGCGCGCTCGCGGCCGAGGCGGTGTTCGCCGCGCTGGGCGAGGCCGACGACGGCACCGGGCCGCTCGACGCCTACCCGGCGGCGCTGCGGCGCTCCTGGGTGATGAAGGAGCTCCGCCAAGTCAGGAACTGCCGCCCGGCATTCCGTTGGGGGCTCGTCGCCGGCACTGTCATCAGCTTCATCGAGCTCTGGTCGGGAGGCATCCTGCCCTGGACGCTGCGCAATCGCCACGATCACGAGAGCCTCAAGAAGGCCGCAGATGCGCCGAAGATCGCCTATCCGAAACCGGACGGCGTCGTCTCCTTCGACAAGCCGAGCTCGGTCTACCTCTCGAACACTAACCACGAGGAGGACCAGCCCGCACACTTGACGCTGAAGGACGACGGCGTACCGATTCAGGTGAACCTCGCCCTTTACGACGCGCCGGAGCAGCGCTACTGCCCGGCCGGCGTTTACGAGATCGTGGAGGACGCCACCGGCCCGCCGCACTTGCAGATCAACGCGCAGAACTGCGTGCACTGCAAGACCTGCGACATCAAGGACCC
>JAPPKP010000250.1 GCA_028819955.1 Rhodospirillaceae bacterium
AGCGGTCAACTCATCTGGTACATAAACCGGTCAACTCAAAATGTGCTCGACAGACAGCAGTGCTGGCCTGAACGGCCGGCCGCCGAGCGTCCGACAGCCGAATTACGAGGTGCGCAGGACCGCGCGGCCGGCGTAGCGGGCGGTGTCGTCCAGCCCCTCCTCGATGCGGATGAGTTGGTTGTACTTGGCGGTGCGGTCGGTGCGGGACGGCGCGCCGGCCTTGATCAGGCCGCACCCGGTCGCGACCGCGAGGTCGGCGATGGTGGTGTCCTCGGTCTCGCCGGAGCGGTGCGACACGACCGCGCCGAAGCCGCTCCGAAGCGCGAGGGAGACCGTCTCCAGGGTCTCCGTGAGCGTGCCTACCTGGTTGACCTTGATCAGGATGGCGTTGGCCGCGCCGTCTGCGATGCCTCGCCCGAGCCGCGCCGCGTTTGTCACGAACAAGTCGTCGCCGACCAGCCGGACGCGCCCGCCCAACGCCCGCGTAAGCGCGACCCAGCCGTTCCAGTCGTCCTCGGCGAGGCCGTCCTCGATCAAGGCGATGGGGTAGCGCGCGACCAGATCTTCGTAGTAGGCGATCATGCCTGCGGCATCCAGGGTGCGGCCCTCGCCCGCGAGCCGGTAGGCGCCGTCGCGGTAGAGCTCGCTCGCCGCCGCGTCGAGCGCGAGGTGCACGTCCTCGCCGGGCCGGTAGCCCGCCGCCTCGATGGCCTTCGTCAGGTGGCCGAGGGCGGCGTCGGTGCTGTCCAGCGCCGGTGCGTAGCCGCCCTCGTCGCCGACGTTGGTGGCATGGCCGGCGTCCGAGAGCCGCTTGCCCAGGCCGTGGAAAATCTCGGCACCCACGCGGATCGCTTCCGCGATGCTTCCGGCGGCGACGGGCAGCACCATGAACTCCTGCACGTCGATATCGTTGTCGGCGTGCGCGCCGCCGTTGAGCACGTTCAGCATCGGCACCGGCAGGAGCCGCGCGTCAACGCCGCCGACGTATCGGAAGAGTGGCTGATCGAGCTCGACCGCCGAGGCACGCGCGGCGGCGAGGCTGACGCCGAGGATCGCGTTGGCGCCCAACCGGGCCTTGTTCTCGGTGCCGTCGAGGACGTTGAGCGCCGCATCGATGCGGGCCTGCTCCGAGGACTCCATGCCGCTCAGCGCCGGAAAGATCTCCTCGTTGACCGCGCGCACCGCGTCCCGCACCCCCTTGCCGCCGAAGCGCCCGCCGCCGTCGCGCCGCTCCACCGCCTCGTGGGTGCCGGTGGACGCGCCGGAGGGAACCGCAGTGCGCCCCTCCGCGCCGCTCTCCAGCACGACGTCGACCTCGACGGTCGGATTGCCTCGGCTGTCCAATATCTCCCGCGCAAGGATATCGGCGATCGCGCCCATGTTCGGCCTCTCCTCTCGGCACCGGCGGCCCTTGATAGGCGGGGGGCGCGGGATGGGCAAGGCGCGGCGCCTCTGCCATGATCCGGCGGGCGCGAATAGGGAGTCAGCGATGAAGGTTGTGGTTGCAGGCGCGAACGGGCTCACCGGGCGGATCGTGCTCAGGATGCTGGCGGAGGCCGGGCACCAGCCGGTCGCCATGATCCGGGACTTTACCCAGCGCGAGGAGCTGGAGCCGCTCGGCGCGGAGTGCCGGATCGGCGATCTGGAAAAGCCGGTGGGCTATGCCGTTCGCGGCTGCCGCGCGGCCATTTTCGCCGCCGGCTCCGGCTCCAAGACCGGGCCGGAAAAGACCATCGACGTGGACCAGAACGGCGCGATGGCCTTCATCGAGACCTGCGTGCGCTTCAACGCCCGCCGCTTCGTCATGCTGAGCTCGATTGCCGTCGACGAGCCGGAGCGCGGACCCGAGAGCCTGCATCACTATTTCAGGGCCAAGGCGATCGCCGACCGCCAACTGCAGGCGAGCGGACTGAACTATACGATCGTGCGTCCGGGCTTCCTCACCAACGAGCCCGGCACCGGCGCCATTACCACCGGCGACGACCTCGGCCCCATCGCCAAGGAGACCCACTCGGTGAGCCGCGAGAACGTGGCGCGGGTCCTGGTGGATTGCCTGGGCGTCGACAACACCATCGAGAAGACATTCGAGATGACCGACGGCGAGACGCCCATCGCCGACGCGCTCGCGGCGCTTTAGGCGCCTGTCCGCACGCTACCCCTCCTCACCCCGGCCCTCTCCTCCCCAGGGAGGAGAGGGAGAGTAGGCGGTGCCGCCTACGTTCCCCCTCCGCCTTTGGGGGAGGGGGACAGGGGGAGGTGGGAGCCGTTCGTGCCGCCGTGACCCCGTAGGGTCGGATACTGCTCTATCCCACCTGGAGGACGATGCAGCCGGCGTCGTTGAGGACGGCGGAGACGCCGGGCGGCACGACGCAGGTCGCATCGTACTCCTCTACGATCAGCGGGCCATCCCGCCCTTCGGCAAGGCCGGCGCGGCCTATGACGGCGGCCTCGCACCAGCCGAACTCCGGGCCGAAATAGGCGCGTCGCGCGGCGGTTCGCGGCGCCGCGCCCGCCCCGTGGTCGATGCGGGGCGGCGGAGCGGCGGGCCTGCGGCCTCGGCCCAGCACGCGCAGCGTCACCAGCTCGACCGGCTCCTCCGCGCCCGCGCGGTGGCCGTAGGTGCGCTCGTGCTCCGCGTGGAAGGCCTCTTCCAGGGCAGCCAGCGCGGCATCGTCCAGCGGGCCGTCGGGCACCGGCACGGTGAGCTCGTAGGTCTGGCCCTGGTAGTGCAGGCTCGCGTGGCGCTCGATCTGCCCGGCCTCCCCGCCGTAGCCGTCGGCGGCGAGTCTCTGCCGTGCGTCTTCCGCAAGCGCATCCCAGCGCTGGTTGAGCGCCGCCTTGTCGATACCCCGCAGAAGCTCCCGGAAGGTGCGCGAGAGGTGATGCTCCACATCCGCCGTGAGCAGGCCGAAGGAGGAGAAGAGACCCGGCGCCTGGGGCACGACCACGCGGCGGATATCCAGGGCCTGCGCCATCGCGGCGCCGAACACCGGCCCGTTGCCGCCGAAGGCGACCAGCGTGTAGCCGCGCGGGTCGCGGCCGCGCTCGGTCGAGACCGCCCGGATGGCGCGAATCATGTTGGAGGCCACGATCCGGTGCGCGCCGTAGGCCGCTTCCTCCACCGAGACGCCGAGCGGCTCCGCGATCTGCGTGCGCAGGGCGTCGATGGCCTTGGCCGCGTCGATGGGGAGCGCGCCCCCCACGAGATAGTCCGAATTGAGGTAGCCGAGCGCGACGTTGGCGTCGGTGATGGTGGGCGCGGTGCCGCCCATGTCGTAGCAGACGGGGCCGGGCTCGGCGCCCGCGCTCTCGGGCCCCACCTGCATGGAGCCGCCGGCATCGATGGCGATGAGAGAGCCGCCGCCCGCGCCGACCTCGGCGAGGTCGATGGCGGGCATCCGCACCAGGTAGCCCGCGCCGGTGAGCAGCCGGGAGCCGGTGAGGATGCCGCCCCCCACCTGGAACTCGGCGGAGCGGCTGATGACGCCGCCCTCGATCAGCGCCGCCTTCGCCGTGGTGCCCCCCATGTCGAAGGTGACGAGATCGTCCTGGCCGATGTCGGCGGCCATGGCGAGCGCGCCGACCACGCCGCCCGCCGGCCCCGATTCCACGATATTGACCGGGCGCCGCGCCGCCTCGTCCGCCGAAGTCAGCCCGCCGTTCGACTGCATGATGAGCAGGTGCGCCTCGGGGCAGCGCTCCAGGATCGCCTGCCGCAGGCGCTCCAGATAGGTGCGCACGATGGGGCTGATGTAGGTGTTGATGACCGTGGTGGAGGTGCGCTCGTACTCCTTGATCTCGGGCAGCACGTCGTAGCTGATGCAGACGGTGCACCCCGGCGCCTTCTCGCGCACGATGGCCTCCAGCACCCGCTCGTGGACCGGATTGGCGAAGGCGTTGATGAGGCAGACGGCGATGGCCTCGACCCCTTCCGCCAGCAGCCGGTCGACCACGGCGCGCGCCTCGTCGGCATCGAGCGCCGTCTGCACGCCGCCCTTGGCATCGATCCGCTCGTCCACCACCTGGCGCAGGTAGCGCTCGACCAGGGGCGGCGGCTTCTCCCACGCGAGGTCGTAGAGCCGGGGCATCCGCAAGTTGCGGATTTCCAGGATGTCGCGAAAGCCCTGCGTGCCGATCAGGCCGGTGCGCGCGCCCTTGCGCTCCAGCAGCGCGTTGCTGGCGACGGTGGTGCCGTGCGTGATCTCGGCGATCTCGGCGCCGTCGATGGCGTGCTCGGCGACGAGGGAGGCGATGCCCTCCATGATCGCGCGGGCATAGTCGTCGACGCTGGAGGAAATCTTGCGGGTGGCGACGGTGCCGTCCGCGCCGAGGAGAACGATATCGGTGAAGGTGCCGCCGATATCGACCCCGATGCGCCAGCCGCTCACGCCCCGCTCTCGGGCGCGCCGCTCCCCGTCTCGGGCATCTCGCCGCGCGAGACGGCGGGTGTCGCGATCCAGCCCCGCGCGGCCCGGAGCTCCGCCCGGCGTGCTTCGGTCGCGGCATGATCGACCCGCCACGCGGCCCGGTCGACGATCACGCCATAGTCGTTACGCGCGGTGGCATCGCCGATCAGCTCGTTGCGGAGGTCGCGCAGCACGGCCTCCGGGTCGCGCTCCAGCGGGTCGCCCCAGCCGCCCGCGCCCGCAAGCTCGTGGCGGAAGACATCGCCCCGCCGGATGGTGTCGGTGAGCTTGCTCGGAAGCGGCTGTTCGTCCGGCCCCGGGTTCAGCGCGTTGCGCGAGGGCTGGCCGGGGCTCCCGCCATAGAGCCCGTAGGGCCTGAAGGTGTGCCGGTCGGCCCGCACCTGGAGCAGGCCTTCGGCCTCCAGGAAGCGATAGTCGCGGCGGAAGGGCGTGCCGCCCCGGTAGCGGCCGGCACCGGCGCGGTCGGGCACGAACTCGTAGGATAGGATCTGCAGCGGCTGTTCGGCCTCGATCACCTCCACCGACTGCGACGCCATGTTGGCGAGGATGTTGGAGTTGCCGTCGAGGCCGTCGGCCCAGGGCCTGGCGCCCCAGGTGCCGCAGGTGAAATCGACGTAGATGAAGGGCTTGCGCTCGGCGTCGTAGCCGCCGATGGTGATGCCGGTGTTGCCGCCGTCGGAGGCCGCGAAGACCTTGTCCGGCAGCAGCATGGCGAGCGCGCCGAAGGCGCAGTCCACCAGGCGGAAGCCGGTGAGCCCGCGCGCCGCGCAGGCCGCCGGCAGCACCGCGTTGGTGATGGTGCCGGGCGGGGCGGTGACGGTGATGGCGCGGAACACGCCCTCGTTGTCGGGGATGCCCGGCGGCAGGACCGAGCGCACCGCCGTGTAGGTCGCGGCCTTGGTCCACGACAGCGTGCCGTTGATCGCGCCCTTGACCTGCGGCGAGGAGCCTGCCCAATCGGCGTGGAGGTGGTCGCCCTCCTTGCGGAAGGTCACGAACAACCTGATCGGCTTGCCGCGATCGATGCCGTCGTCGTCGATCCAGTCTTCGAAGCTGACCTCGCCGTCGGGCAGGTCGCTGAGCGCCGCGCGCGTCAGCCGCTCGGCATAGTCGATGATCTCGCGCAGGTAGAAGCGCGTGGCCTCGGCACCGTGCTGGCGCACCAGGTCGAGGAGCTGGCGCTCGGCGATGTGGCACGCGGCAAGCTGGGCGCGGATGTCGCCGAAGAGCTTGACGGGCAAGCGCACGTTCTTCTCGAGCAGCGCGAAGAGGGTTTCGTTGCGCGCGCCCTTGTCGTACAGGCGGAGCGGCGGGATGCGCACGCCCTCCTGGTAGATCTCGGTGGAATCGGAGGCGTTGGAGCCCGCGACCCGGCCGCCGACATCGGCGTGATGGCAGACCGTGGCGGCGAAGGCGAGGCGCTCGCCCTCGTCGAACACCGGCTTGAAGATGAAGATATCGGGCAGGTGCATGCCGCCGTCGAACGGATCGTTCATCACGAAGACGTCGCCGGGGCGCATCTCGTCGCCGTAGTGGCGCAGCACCGATTCGATGGCGGTCGGCACCGAGCCGAGATGGCCCGGCAGGGTCAGCCCCTGCGCGATCAGGCGGCCGTCTGCGTCGGTGAGCGCGGTGGAGAAATCCATGTTGTCGCGCAGCACGCCGGAGTAGGTGGTGCGGCAGACGGTAAGCGCCATCTCGTCCGCAATGGCGAAGATGGCGTTGCGGAAGAGCTCGAAGCCGAAGGGATCGCCCCCGGCGGCGCCCGGCGCTTCCGCGGCCGCGCTGCTTGCGCTTTCCGCCCCGCCACGCTCGACCACAGCCTCCATGCACCCCTCCCCGCTTCGCGGCGATGATACCGAGGGGCGGAGGCGGGAGTCGACTCTGGCGGGCTTGGCTCAGGCGGTTCAGGTGTCAGGAGCGAGTGCAGACAGGCCGAAAAGGAAAGGCGGCCGAGCGGCCGCCTTTCCCTCGCACGGACTCTGGGTGCTGCTACTGCTGGTCGTCCTGCTTGTGCGCGCCGAAGGAACCGGTGATCCCGGCCGTTTCGTGATCCGAGACGTGAAACGTGCCGGCGATGGATGTGGGATGATCGATCGCCGAAGCGCCGTTGCCGAAGAACGCGCCTTGCCAATCGCCGTCCCAATACGTTCCGCCGACATCGGCTTGCGTAAAGCCGAGGACGTGTCCTCCACGCCAAGGGGCGGGATCCGTGACCCAATCAGGGCTATATTCTGTGTCGAAGATATTGTTCTCTCCTCGCACGGTTTCGTACATGTCGTACGTGTAGTTGTGACCATAAGCTTCGGTATTTCCTTTCCAGTTGTCCGACGTGAGAGTCACCGTCGAAGGAAGCGAAGACTGCAGCTCCTCCGACCATTCGATACTCACCGTTCCCGTGACGGTCCCGGTTTCCGTGCCGTCTCCGAACTCAGCGTTCAACGTGACCGAACCGTCATACAGCCCGGAAGTCGGGCTACCCGAAGAGGCGTCCACGTAGTACGCACCTAGCACGATTCCCGCATAAGTTGCTGAGCCGTTGAGGCCGGCAAGATTGGTCACCTCGAACGGATCGCCGCCGCTCGCAAACACGCCGAAGTCGTAGTCGTCGGCCGCTGTCACGTCTTCCGGCACGTAGAGCCAGTAACCCAACGCCAGATAGTCGGCGGCCACGGTAGGACCGGGAGAAATGGGGGTCACCGGCTGCGCCGTACCGCCGTCCGGCGTGAAGGTTGTATCATCGTCAAACGCAGTGAAGCCTGCTTCGCCACGGTCGATAATGAACGCGCAGCCATTGGCATTGGCACAGGCAAAGCTTCCCTCGGCGCCACTCAATGATCCGTCGATCGTGTCGCCGTCAGGAATCCATACCACCAAAAAATCTCGATCGGGCGGAATAGCCGGGGCCCCGTCGAGCAAAATGTTTTGCGCACGGTTGGTCGCCGTTTCCCACTGGTCCGCGGCCCCATCCGTGCTCTGCACATCGGTTGCTATGTCCACAGTCAAAGTACCGGTGTTTTCGTATTCCTTCGTCAACTTCTCGACGTGCCACTCCGATCCCAAGGGATGATCGGCTATCACCTCTCTGGACGTCGTTACACCTTCCGCGTCGCGTCCAATATAGTTTGTACTGATGAACCGATTAGCCCGTGCAAAGTGACCGTACTGCAGGCGACCTTGAGTACCATGGCCAAATGTTGTAACATTCAATTGTGGCCCGTTCGCATCGTACGAAATGACCGGTGTCGCGCTCGAACCGTTGCGACGGGAGTGATTCAGGTGCTCCTGATGTCCATGGTTGTTGGGTTCACGCCGCCAAAACCCACTGATGTTATTGCCGTCGTCATCCTTCACGTTCCAGCGCGCCACCAGTTCGATCGCCCTGGCCACGGCTTGCGGGTCCGGCTCGGGCACGGGCATCGGTTCCGGCATGGGCTCCATCATGTCCATGCCGTCGGTGGCCGGACCGCTGCCGCCGCCGCCGCCGCAGCCGGCCGTTGCGAGCGCCAACGCCGCAACTGCGGCAAGCGGTAGGTAAGTCTTCCTCTTGATCATGGCTCTTGGTCCTCCCCTTCATTGCCGGGGTCCCGCCTGGAGGCCTCGGTTGTTCGAGCGGCGCCCGATGTGAGGCGGGGAGCCTCGGCAGCCCGATTCTCTTGTCCGCTCCGTTCCACCGGTTTCCTGCGCTGGAAGAGCGGAGCAGCGCGCTACCCTTGCTTCATCCACTCATAACGCAAAGGCATATATATGTTCTCAATGGTCTAACGATGTGTCAAATAAGTTATTGACCTATCACTATTGATATGTCTGGTCCTGTCTCCACCGCTCGATCGTTTGGGGGCGTATGGTGAGGCTGGCAGCCGGCAGGGCCGCTCCCTAGAATGGTGGGGCGGAAGCAAGGCGCGGGAGCGGGCAGGCGGCGGAATGCCCCACGCATCGGCCAAAGCATCGGCCCCAGGAACGGCGACGACGCCCGTGCGGGCGGCGCACCGCATCAACCAAACGGGGCTCGAGCGCTATCTGGGCGAGCACGTGCCGGAGGCTGCGCCGATCCAGGCCATCAGCCAGCGGCGATCGCGGTGAGGAAGTGAACCGGGAGTCGACTTTGGCTGGTGGGGCTCAGATGGCTGAGAAGACTGGACGGAATGTGAACCGGCGAAAAGGAAAGGCAGCCAGCGGCTGCCTTTCCACTGTTATGCTCTTGAAGACCCGCTATTGCTGCGTGTTGTGCGCGCCGAATCCGCCGGCCAACCCGCTCTCTGGCTGCTGGTCGGGATGCGCGAACTGGTCGGATGCCATGAATGTGCCGGCCATTGACGTGGGATGATCGGTCGCCGAAGCACCGTTGCCGAAGAAGGCGCTTTGCCACTCGCCGAACCAACCCGTTCCACCGACATCGGCGTACGTGCGACCCAGGACATGCCCTCCGTGGTAGGGCTCGGGGTTCATACGGTAAGGAGTGTCGAAGATGTTGCTCTCACCTTGCACGTCACCATCCTGATCGGCCGTGTAGTTGTGACCAAAATTGTCGGTATTTCCCTTCCAGTTGTCCGACGAGAGGGTCAGCGTCGCAGGAAGCGACGCAGCCACCTCCGCCGGCCAATCGAAGCCGCTCACGGTTCCGGTCACCGTCCCGGTTTCCGTCCCGTCTCCGAACTCGGCCGTCAACGTGACCGAAGCGGTGAACAGCCCGTTTTGCGGGCTAGCCGACGACTTGTTCACGTAGAACCAGCCTACCGCGCTTCCCGCATAGGTTGCCGAATCCATGAGACCGACAAGGTTGGCCGCCTCGAACGGATCGCCGCCGCTCGCGAACACGCCGAAGTCGTAGTCGTCCGTGGCCATCACGTCTTCCGGCTCGTAGAGCCAGTAGCCGAAGGCCAGATAGTCGGCGGCCACGGTAGCGCCGGGAGTCCGCGCCGGCACCGGCTCTGGGGCGCCGCCGTCAGGCGTGAAGGTGACACCCTCAACGATTGTATAATAGTCTCCCTCTTTGAGTTCGTCAATGAACGGACAGTCGTCGAAAGCGCCGGAAGCAGTGCAGGCGAAGGTCCCCTCAACGCCGCCCAACGATCCGTCGATCGTGGCGCCATCTCCAATCGAGACAATCACGGAATCACGACCTGCAGGAATGGATGGTACTCCGTCGAGTAAGATATTGTGTGGAACGTCGGCTGCCGTTTCCCACTGATCCGCGGCCCCATCCGTACTCGTGACGTCCGACACGACACCGATTTCCAGAGTACCGCCGTTCTCGTAAACCTTCGTCAGCTCCTCGGCGTGCCATTCAGATCCCAGACCATGATCGGATATCACCTCTCTGGACGTCGTTGCCCCTTCCGGATCGTCACCAATATCGTTCGTGGTGATGAACCGACTACCCTGCGCCCAGGGGTCGTTTTGCAGCGGCTCGCCCAGCTGGAATAGCCCGACATTGAATTGCGGCCCGTTCGCATCGTACGAAACGACCGGCGTCGCGAACGAACCGTCGCGATGGGCGTGACTCATGTGCTCCTGATTTCCGGATTCGTTTTCGGCATCGCGTATCCACCACCCGCTGATGGTGTTGCCGTTGGCATCCCGCGTGGCCCAACTGGCAACCAGGTCGATTGCGCTGGCCGTGGCTTGCGGGTTGTCTGCCCCAGGATCGGGCTCGGGCGCGGGCATGGGTTCCGGCTCGGGCATCATGGTGGCCGGACCGCTGCTGCCGCCGCCACCGCAGCCGGCCGTCGCGAGCGCCACTGCCGCGACTGCGGCGAGCGCTAGGTAAGTCTTCCTCTTGATCATGGCTCTTGGTCCTCCCCTTCATTGCCGAGGTCCCGCCTGTAGTCCTCGGTTGTTCGAGCGGCGCCCGATGTGAGGCGGGGAGCCTCGGCAGTCCGATTCTCTTGTCCGCTCCGTTCCACCGATTTCCTGCGCTGGAAGAGCGGAGCAGCGCGCTACCCTTGCTTCATCCACTCATAATTCAAATGCATATATATGTTCCCAATGGTCTACCGATGTGTCAAATAAGTTATTGACCTATCATTATTGATATGTCTGGTCGTATCTCCACCGCTCGATCGTTTGGGGGCGTATGGTGAGGCTGGCCGCGGCCAGGGCCGCTCCCTAGAATGGCGGGGCGGAGGTAAGGCTCGGGAACGGGCAGGCGGCGGAATGCCCCACGCATCGGCCCAAACATCGGCTCCAGGGACGGCGACGACGCCCGTGCGCGCGGCGCACTGGATCGACCAAGCAGGGCTCGAGCGGTATCTGGGGGCGCACGTGCCGGAAGCTGCGCCGATCCAGGCCATCAGCCAGTTCGCGGCGGGTCAGTCGAATCCGACCTACCTGATCGAAGGGCCCGAAAAACGCTTCGTGCTGCGCAAGAAGCCGCCGGGCACGCTGCTGCCCTCGGCCCACCTGGTGGAGCGCGAGTACCGCATCCTCGCGGCGTTGGCGGAGACCGACGTGCCCGTGCCGCGGGTCCACCACCTCTGCGAGGACACAGAAATCATCGGCACGGCCTTCTACGTGATGGACCACGTTGAGGGCTCGGTCGATCAGGACCCGGCCTGGCCCGCGCAGACGCCCGACCGTCGCGGCGCCCTCTATGCCTCGATGGCGGACGTGCTGGCCCAGCTGCACGGCGTGGACTGGCGGGGGCTGGGGCTCGCCGATTTCGGCAAGGAAGGCAACTACATCGCGCGCCAGATCCGGCGCTGGTCCGGCCAGTACGAGGCCTCGCGCACCGACGAGATTCCGGAGATGGACCGGCTGCTCGCTTGGCTCCCCGACCACCTACCCGACGACGACGAGACCGCCGTCGTCCACGGCGACTACCGGCCCGGCAATCTGATCGTGCACGCGCACGAGCCGCGCATCGCCGCCGTGCTCGATTGGGAGCTCAGCACCCTCGGCCACCCGCTGAGCGACCTCGCCCACAACTGCCTCGCCTTCTCGATCCCCCGGGGCGCGTCTGCGCTGCCGGGGCTCGGCGGCGCCGACTTCGAGGCGCTGGGGCTGCCGGCGGAAGAGGACTATCGCGACGCCTACTGCGCGCGCGCAGGCCGCGGGCCGATCGCCGAGTGGCGCTTCTACATGGCCTTCGCCTTCTTCCGCATGGCGGCGATCTGCCAGGGGGTCTACGCCCGCGGCCTCAAGGGCAACGCGAGCGCGCCCAACGCGCACGAGTACGGCGACCGGGCCCGCGCTCTCGCTGAACTCGGATGGGGGAAGGCGACAGGGCGCGGCTGAGCGCTTTGTCGCTCGCGCCGGCTACCCCTGGAAGAGACGCTCGATCGAAGCCGGCAGCTCGGCGAAATCCTCGATCACCGCGTCGGCGCCGAGGTCATGGGGCGGGATCGGGCTGTATCCGTAGGCCGTGACGATCGCGGCGACGCCGGCGCCCTGCGCGGAATCCACGTCGGCGGCGCTGTCACCCACCATGACCGCGCGCTCCGGCGGCGCTCCGAGGGCCGCCAACGCCTCCCGAACATGGCCGGGATGGGGCTTGATCCTGGCAACCATGTCGCCGGCGAGCACTGCCTCGATGTGTCGGTCGAGGTCGAAGTGCGCGAGCAGGCGACGGGTCGAGCGCTCCCCCCGGTTGGTGCAGACGGCAAGCGCGATGCCGGCGTCGCAGAGGCGCTCGATCGTGGACTCCACGGAGGGGAAGAGCTGCACCCGCTCGGTCTCGATCTCGAAGTAGTAGGCGATGAGGCGCTCGATCAGCGGCCGGAGCGCCGCATCGTCGGGGCGCGCCGCTCCCTGCGAGTCGAGGGCCGCGAGGAGGAGGCGCTTGGCGCCCGCGCCCGCGCGCTGGCGGAAGGCCCCGAAGGCAACCGGCGCGTGGCCGAGTTCCTCCAACAGCCGATTGAGCGCCGCGATGAGATCGGGCGCGGTGTCGAAGAGCGTCCCGTCGAAGTCGACGAGCACCGCGTCCACATGCTCACGCATCGCGCGGATGGTGCGGGAACCCGCGCATGTTGACAAGGCGGCGCGGGGCCGTGGCACGGGCGGACGTGCTATGATGGTAGGAGTCGCACGGCCTCCATCGATCCGGCGTCGGACATCCCTGAGCACATGAGACATAGGGCGTGAGCCAAGCGGTCTCCCACCGCGCTCGTTCCTGCCGAGCGCTCGCAAAAGGCGCGGAAAGCGCCGATCCGCGCCTGGTCTCCCCTTCCCCATGGCGGAGGCGCGGGTGAGCGGGCTCGCCTGCGTCGTGCTGGCGGCTGGCAAGGGCACGCGCATGCGCTCCGCCCTGTCCAAGGTTCTGCATCCGCTGGCCGGGCGGCCGATGGTGGAGCACGCGCTCGCCATCGCCCGCGCGCTCGCACCGGAGCGCACGGTGCTGGTGATCGGGCCCGAGCTTGAGGCGGCAGCCCCCGGCCTGGAAGGTGTGGGCACGGCGGTTGCCTGCGCGATGCAGGCGGAGCCGCTCGGCACCGCCCATGCGGTGGCGCAGACCCGCGCGATACTGAAGGATTTCGAGGGCGACGTCCTGGTGCTCTACGCCGACACGCCCCTGGTCCGCAGCGAGACTTTGGCAAGGCTCATCGCCGCGCGGCGTGAGGGCAAGGGCGCGGCCGCTGCGGTGCTGGGCTTTCGCCCGGAGGACCCTGCAGAGTACGGCCGGCTGATTCTGGCCCCCGACGGCACGCTCGCGCGCATCGTGGAATACGCCGAGGCCAGCGGGGACGAGCGCGCGGTCTCTCTCTGCAACGCCGGCATGATGGCGGTGGACGGGCGCCGGCTCTTCCCCCTGCTCGACGCCATCGGCAACGACAACGCGAAGGGCGAGTACTACCTGACCGACCTGCCCGCCATTGTTGCGGCAGAGGGCGGCCGGTGCGCGGTGGCCGAGGCGCCGGCCGAGGAGGTCATGGGCATCAACGACCGGGTCCAGCTCGCCGAGGCCGAGCGCGTCATTCAGGACCGCCTGCGCCGGGCCGCGATGGAAGGGGGCGCCACGCTGGTCGATCCCGCCACCGTCTGGCTCAGCCTAGACACGCGCCTGGGTTGCGACGTGACCGTCGGGCCCAACGTCGTGCTCGGTCCCGACGTGGAGATCCAAGACGGGGTCGAGATCAGGGCCTTCAGCCACCTGGAGGGGGTTCGCGTGGGCAAAGGCGCCACGATCGGCCCGTTCGCGCGGCTCCGTCCCGGCAGCGAGATCGGCGAGGGCGCGCGCGTCGGCAACTTCGTCGAGGTCAAGAGCAGCACGGTCGCGCAGGGCGCCAAGATCAACCACCTGAGCTATGTCGGGGACGCCGGCGTCGGCGCGGGCGCCAACATCGGCGCCGGCACGATCACCTGCAACTATGACGGCTACCGGAAGTCGCGCACCGAGATCGGCGAAGGCGCCTTCATCGGCTCCAACACGGCGCTGGTGGCGCCGGTGACGGTGGGCCCCGGCGCGGTCGTCGGCGCCGGCAGCGTGATTACCGAGGACGTGGAGGCGGACGCCATCGCCGTCGCCAGGGGCGAGCAGAGCCAACGCGAGGGCGCGGCGGCACGCAGGCGGGCCCGGCGCGAACCCGACCCGGCCGAAGGCTAGGCGGCGAGGGCAAGGGAGAGACGGAGCTGTGTGCGGAATCATCGGCGTCACCGGCCCGGACCAGGCGGCGCCGCACATCCTCGACGGGCTGAGGCGGCTCGAATACAGGGGCTACGATTCGGCGGGGCTGGCGACGCTCGCCAACGGCGCCATCGAGCTGCGCCGCGCCGAAGGCAAGCTCGGCGAGCTTGAGCGCCTGGTGGCCGAGCGCCCGGTCAGCGGCACGGTCGGCATCGGGCACACTCGCTGGGCGACACATGGCGAGCCCAGCGAGACCAACGCCCACCCCCATGCCGCCGGCCGCGTCGCGGTGGTCCACAACGGCATCATCGAGAACTACCGGGAGCTGCGGGCCGTGCTGGAGGCGGAGGGGCGGGAGCTCAGCTCGGATACCGATACCGAGGTGGTCCCGCACCTGATCGACCTCTACATGGAGCGCGGGCTCGACCCGGAAGCCGCGACGGCCGAGGCGCTCAAGCAGCTCGAAGGTGCCTTCGCGCTCGCGATCATCTTCGCGGGCCACGCGGGCCTCCTGATCGGGGCCCGGCGCGGCTCGCCGCTTGCCATCGGGCACAGCGACGACGCCACCTACCTCGCTTCGGACGCGCTGGCGCTCGCGGCCTTCACGCGGCGGATCAGCTACCTCGACGAGGGCGACTGGGCGGTGCTGCGTCCCGGCGAAGCCACCGTACGCGAGGCGAGCGGCCGGCCGGTCGCGCGGGCAGAGAGCGTCACCGCCCACGACGGCGCCTTGATCGGCAAGGGCAACTACCGCCACTACATGCTGAAGGAGATCTTCGAGCAGCCGAGCGCCATCGGCGACACGCTCGGCGCCTACTACAACCCGGGCGCGCAGACGGTGGCGCTCCCCGCGCTCCCTTTCGCGCTGGAGCGCACGGAGCGGGTGACCATCGTCGCCTGCGGCACCTCCTATTACGCCGGCCTCGCCGCCCGCTACTGGATCGAGCAGACCGCGCGGGTGCCGATCGAGATCGACATCGCATCGGAGTTCCGCTATCGCGCGCCACCGCTCGCCGAGGGGAGCGTCGCGCTCTTCATCTCGCAATCCGGCGAGACTGCCGACACGCTGGCCGCCCTCCGCTTCGCACACGAGGCCGGCGCGCCGACGGCGGCGGTGGTGAACGTGCGCGAGAGCACCATGGCGCGCGAGGCCGACGCGCTGCTGCCCACCTACGCGGGCGTCGAGATCGGGGTGGCGTCCACCAAGGCCTTCACCACCCAGCTCGTGACGCTGGCCTGCTTCGCGATCGCGCTGGCGCGCGCCCGCGGCGCCGTCGACGAGGCGGAGGAGGCCCGGCTCACCGCGGCGCTCGCCCACGTGCCGGCCCACGCGGCGGACGTGCTGGGCCACGACGAGCGGCTGCTCGCGCTGGCCGAGACCCTGCGCCGGGCGGAGACGGTGCTCTACATCGGGCGCGGCACCGGCTATCCCATCGCCATGGAGGGGGCGCTCAAGCTCAAGGAGCTCTCCTACATCCATGCCGAGGGTTTCGCGGCCGGCGAGCTCAAACACGGCCCCATCGCGCTGATCGACCGGGGCGTGCCGGTCATCGTGGTGGCGCCGCCCGGCCCGCTCTTCGACAAGACGGCGTCTAATTTGCGGGAGGCGGCCGCACGCGGCGCCCATGTCGTGGTCATCAGCGACCGCGCCGGCTGCGAGGCGCTGGCGCCGCTCGCGGCGGACACCGTCGCGCTGCCCGCTTTGGACCCCTTCGTCGCGCCCATCCTCTACGCGATCCCGGTCCAGCTCATCGCCTACCACACGGCGGTGCTCAAGGGGACCGACGTGGACCAGCCCCGCAACCTCGCGAAATCGGTCACCGTGGAATGAGTGAGCGCCCGGCTTTCATCGACCTCGACGACGACCACCGCGAGCTGCGCGAGCCGGTCCGCGCCCTCTGCGCGCGCTACCCCGGCGAGTACTGGCGGGAGAAGGACCGCGAGCGCGCCTACCCCGGCGAGTTCGTGCAGGCGCTCACCGACGCAGGCTTCCTCGCCGCGCTGATCCCCGAGCGCTACGGCGGCAGCGGGCTCGGCATCGGCGCGGGTGCGGCGATCCTGGAAGAGATCCACGCGTCCGGCTGCAACGGCGGCGCCTGCCACGCCCAGATGTACACCATGGGCACGGTGCTCCGTCATGGCTCGGATCAGCAGAAGGAGGCCTACCTGCCGCAGATCGCGAGCGGCGCACGCCGGCTGCAGGCCTTCGGAGTCACAGAGCCCACCACGGGCTCGGACACCACCCAGCTGCGCACCACCGCCGAGCGCCGCGCGGACGGCGATTACACCGTGAACGGCCAGAAGGTCTGGATCTCGCGGGCCGAGCACTCGGACCTGCTGCTCCTCCTCGCCCGCACCACGCCGGCGGCGGAATGCGCCAAGCGCACCGAGGGGCTCTCGGTCTTCCTGGTGGAGCTCGAGCACGCGGTCGGCCAGGGTCTCGAAATCAGACCGATCCGCACCATGATCAACCACGCGACCACTGAGCTCTTCTTCGACGACTTGGTGATCCCCGCCGCAAGCCTGATCGGCGAAGAGGGCCGAGGCTTTCGCTACATCCTGGACGGCATGAACGCCGAGCGCATTCTGATCGCCGCCGAGTGCATCGGCGATAGCCGCTGGTTCATCGAGAAGGCCAGCGCGTACGCCACCGAGCGCCAGGTCTTCGGGCGCCCCATCGGCGCCAACCAGGGCGTGCAGTTCCCCATCGCCGAGGCCTATGCGCAGATGGAGGCCGCGCGGCTGATGGTGCAGAAGGCGGCCGCCCTCTTCGACGCGGGCCGCGCCTGCGGGCCCGAAGCCAACATGGCGAAGCTGCTGGCGGCGGAAGCCTCGTGGAAGGCCGCCGACACCTGCCTCCAGACCCACGGCGGCTTCGGCTTCGCCGAGGAGTACGACGTCGAGCGCAAGTTCCGCGAGGCCCGGCTCTATCGCGTGGCGCCGATCTCGACCAACCTCGTCCTCGCCTACCTAGGCCAGCATGTGCTCGGCATGCCCCGCTCGTATTAGCGCCCTGTCCGAGCAAGCGGGGTCGCAACCGATCGGCACAATGTCCCTGTCTCGCATGCAGCACAGCCCGAGCCCCCCACCTTGTATCTCATTCCCTGGCCGTCGGGTTTATTGTGGCGGCGTTGGAG
>JAPPKP010000343.1 GCA_028819955.1 Rhodospirillaceae bacterium
GGTTTTGCATGCCGCGATGCTGCCGCACCCGCCCGGCCCCGTGCACCGCACCATGTTGCGGGGTTCCCGGGCCGGAGGCCCGGAGCGCGCGACCGCGCGCCGCGCGTAAGCGCGTAGCCAAGCGAACGTCGCGCGGGACGCGCGCGGAATCAAAGAGCGAGCGCCCGGCGTCTGAGGGAAATGACTAAGCCGGGCCCGGACGGCGCGCATGCGCCGCGCGCGTAGCGCGTAAGCCAAGCGAGCGTCGCGCGGGACGCGCGCGGAACCAAAGAGCGAGCGCCCGGCGATTGAGGGAAACCTAAAACTGCCTAACGGTGCGCATATAATCGTTGGAAGACCAGCTCGGCCAAAGACTGTTCGACCGCGGCCGCCACAACGTCAGGGTCACCGCAGCCGGTCAGCACTTGCTTCCCCACGCACGATCGCTCGTTGATATGCATGATCGCCTGATTGACCGGGCCTCGGCCAGGCTGGTCTCAGGACGGGTGAAGCTGGGGGTCGGCGAGAGCCACGGAAGCGGGCTGTTTTCCCGGCTGCGTCGGCACTTGCAAGAGGGCTACACCGCGATCGAGCTGGACATCGTTTGTCGATCCTGCCACGTCCTCGAGAAGGAGACGCGCCGGGGCGAGCTGGACCTCGCCATCGTCACCTTACTTGAGGAGATTGGATCGGCGACGCTGCCGTCCCGTCGCCGCATTCCGGCACATCGACGGGCCGAACGCGCGGCCGCTGCAGGCTCTGAACGGCCGGTTGCCGGTCTTGGCCCGATGATCGCGGGCGATGCGCCGGAAACTACGACGGCAACGGGGCGCAAGTCTTCGGCCCAGGACTGCCCATGGCCCCTGGATCGTCTTCGTCGCACCGCTTGCCGTAATCGCACCGGTTGTTGTGCGCTAGCGATCCCATCGCTGCCCTGACGGAGAACGGTCCCCTGGTGCGGGCTGAAAGCGCTTTGGAACTGTCTCGCGATCTTCCGGGATCCCGGGCGCTCCCGGATCCTGGGCATCGAAGAAACGCCAATCGGCGAGCAAGATCGGCTCCAGGGTGCCGATCATCCGCACCGATTGCGATCAAGTCATACGGGGTGCAACTCGGTCACGAACCAGATGCTCTCGGTAACCGAGTAGTAGCGGTGCCAGGCGTAGGCGAACTCGTTCTCTCCGGCCACCGTGCAGAACGGTTCATGGGTGAAGCCCGGCGCCATGATCACATCCTCGTACAGTGCGGACGCGTCCGGTTCGCGGAACTTCTGCAGCCGCCCCGTTCCGTGCACCTGGGTGTGCAATTCGAGGAACGTATGCTCGTTGTGTATGAGGCAGTCCGTTTCATTAGGTGACCACCAGCACTTGACCACGATGTCAAAGGGCTGGAGCTGCTCCCGACTCTCACGCTCCATCGTGAACGCCAACGGATCCTCTTCTGTGCGGCCGACATTGTCGACGGGCGCCAGGTACAAGGGCGTTTGTCTGGGAAATCCATCGAACACGTCACCGAACCATTCCCATCCGCGGAACATAACGCCGCCGAGGTTCTCAAGCTCCGTGATGCGCAAGACCGCAATCCGCTCGGCCTCGACAACCCGGTTTCCACGAATGATCGTCGACCGCCATGGCTGAATGGCCGTTCGGACGTCTCCCTCCACATGAATTGCTCGTGGGGACAAATTGACGACGATGCCGTCCACCTCCAGAAGCTCCACATCGGTGAACAGCTTCGCATAGAGATGATTGTCGGCGAACGCCAGGTCACGCGACACGTTCCGGTTCGACGGCATTCGAGGCTCCGCTCTTGTCGAGACCTTGTCGCGGCCTCGCTGGTGAACCCTTGCGACCGCCCTCCCATTCGGCGACCCGGCCACCTTGCGCAATCTATCATCTCAACGCATGCCTCGCCAGATCGCCATGTTGAGCGCTGCGCGGGCCAGGGCGCGCTCAACGGCGATTCCGGACGGGGTGAATGGCGCTGGCTTGCCCGGCAGGAATTCCGGCCAATTCAACTCGCCCATGCAACGGATTTCAACTTAGCTCGATTCCCTCCCCCAAGATCAAGCTAATCACCTGAATTTAAAGTTCGTGGCATAAGTTTTGTTCAACTCTGAGGCAGAAGCGCTTGACGGCGGCGAGGATGTCGTCGGCGGACCTGGTCCACTTGAAGGGCTTGGGGTCTTGGTTGTGCGCCTCGATGAAGGCGCGAATGTCGGCCTCGAGCTGGAGGGTAGAGCGGTGCACCCCGCGCTGCAGCTGCTTGCGCGTCAGCTCGGCGAACCAGCGCTCGACCTGGTTGAGCCACGAGGCGGATGTCGGCGTGAAGTGGACGTGCCAGTGCGGCCGTCGCGCCACCCAGCTTGGCCGGGAAACCGCGAATGCACTAGCATTCGAACCGGACCAGTCGACGGGGGCAGGTCACCCAACAGCGGCCATGTTCGACGGTGCTTTTGAGTCGGCCCCGCATTTGACGGTCCTAGGCGGGCCCAGTAGTCTCCTGGCAATCAAGCACGCGTCGCCTGAGCGGCGCGCCTCCACGAGGATGGAGGAGTTTGATGGCCCAGGCGGCGGCTGAGATGCGCTCCGACATTCGAGAGCGGGCGAGCGAGCGGGTGATCGCGCTGTTCGACGACGCGCTCGTCTGGGACATGACGCTGCCCTGGCTCCCCTCCTACGCCGACAAGGACGTCACCCTGCCGCGATTCCGGAACGCGGGCGTGGATTTCGCGTCGCTTACCGTCAACGACTTTCCGGGCTCGCTAGGGGGCTCCGTGCGGCGTATCGCGGAGGTGACCCGGCACATCCAGGAGCGCTCAGACACCTTGGTGCTGGCGAAGTCGGTCGACGACATCCTCCAGGCCAAGCGGGAGGGAAAGCTCGCGCTCGCCTTTAACCTGCAGGAGACCAACCCGCTCGAAGGCGAGGTCAATTTCGTCCAGACCTATTACGACCTGGGCGTGCGCCACATGCTGCTCGCCTACAACCAGAAGAACCTGGTGGGCGACGGCTGCTCGGAGCGTACCGATGCGGGTCTAAGCCGTTTCGGCGTGCGCGTCGTTCAGGAAATGAACCGCGTCGGCATGATCGTCGACGGCAGCCACACCGGCTACCGCACCACCATGGAGGCGATGGAGGTGGCGACGGCGCCCTTCATCTTTTCGCACAGCCTCGCGAACGCGGTGCACGAGCACTACCGCAACATCCGCGACGATCAGATCAAGGCCTGCGCCGAGAGCGGCGGCGTCATCGGCTTCAACGGCGTGGCCTTCTTCCTCGGCGACGAGGCGGCGGCGAGTGAGACCGTGGTTCGCCATATCGACCATATCGCGAACCTCGTCGGCCCGGAGCACGTCGGTATCGGCCTCGACTACTGCCGCGACAGCAAGAGCGTCGGGGTCTGGACGCTGTCCAACACCGACATGTGGCCGCCCAACAAGGGTGTGCCGTTCGGCGAGACCGCGTTCGTGCAACCCGAGCAGCTGATCGAGATCGCCGAAATCCTGCTCGAACGAGGCTACGCGGAGGCCGATGTGCGCGGCATCCTCGGTGAGAACTACGCCCGGGTCGCACGGCAGGTTTGGAAGTGAGGCGCCCCACCGCGGTTTCGTGACAGGCGCACTAGGGGGAGAACCCGGACGTGGCCATGCCGGATCATGATCGCATCCACGACGAAGCCATCGTGATCGACGCGGTCTGTCCCCTCATGCTGCGCCGTCAGTACATCGACTGGTATATCGAGGGGGGCGCCACCGCAGCGGGCCCCACCGTCGGCGCCTTCGAGCGGGCCGGACCAACGCTCAGAGCGCTGGGCGACTGGGTCCGCGCCATCGATCGGGATCCCCGGCTCACCCTCATCGAGCGCGCAGCCGACTTCGCCGCCGCCAAGGCCCAAGGCAAGCTCGGCGTGCTCTTTCACTTTCAGGGGACCGAGCCTATCGAGGACGACGCCAACCTGATCGACGCGTACAAGGCCTTGGGCGTCGGCATGATCCAGCTCGCCTACAACATCAAGAACAGGGTGGGCGACGGCTGCGAGGAACGCACCGACGCCGGGCTCAGCAACTTCGGCCTTACGGTGATCGAGCGACTCAACGAAGCCCGCGTCGTGGTGGATTGCACACATACCGGCTACCGCACCACGATGGATGCAATCGAAGCCTCGACACGCCCCGTCGTCTTCTCGCACTCGAACGCGAAGGCGGTGAAGGACTCGCCCCGCAACATCACCGACGAGCAGATCAAGGCGGCGGCGGCGACCGGCGGCCTGATCGGCATGGTCGGCTTCCCGGCCTTCGTCAGCGCCTCGCCCAAGCCGACGCTCGACGAGTTCATCGACCACATCGACCATGTCGTGACGCTCGTCGGCGACGATCACGTGGGCCTCGGTCTCGACTACTACTGGGGCCAGGTGCCGATCGCCGATGACGAAGAGGCCATGCGGCTCTACGAGGAGCACGTCGCGGCCGGCACGTGGCGGCCCGAGGCCTATCCGCCGCCGCCCTATCACTACCCCGATGGAATCGCCACGCCGCGCGACCTGCGCAACTTGACCCGGCGCCTGCTGGAGTGCGGCTACGGCGAGGAGGCGACAAAGAAGATCCTGGGCGGCAACTGGGTCAGGGTCTTCAGGGAGGTGTGGGGCGAATAGGGACACCCGGTCGAAGCAAACAACGAAAAGGGGAGGCAGGACTCATGGTGGGCAAGAAGTCAGAGACTGGAAGAGCCGGAATCGACCGGCGTACCGTACTTCAAACTGGCGCAGGCGCGTTGGTCGTCGGCACCAGCGGCGGCCTGATCTCGTTGCGCGGTCCGCGAGCCGCGCACGCATCTGAGCCCAAGCGCGGCGGCGTGCTGCGCCTCTCGACCTCGGAGGAGCCGTTCGCGAACGCCTTCGATTCTCACCGCATCATCTCGCTGCTGACACTGCGAGTCGGCTACCTAGCCTACAACGGCCTGGTGAACATCGACAGCAACCGCAATGTTGTGCCCGACCTTGCCGAATCCTGGGAACAGCCCGATTCCCAGACCTACATCTTCAATCTGCGGCAGGGCGTAAAATTCCATGACGGCACCGACTTCAGCGCCAACGACGTCAAGTTCACGGTCGAGCGCATCCTTAATCCGGACACGGCGTCTCCTTATGTGGCGGAGTTCAACGAGATCGACAGCGTTGAAGTCCTGTCGGCGTATCAGGTGCGGGTCAGCATGAAGCGGCCATTCTCGCCTCAACTCGCCAACTTCCGGCGTTCTATTTTCCCCATCATCTCGCCGACCGCGATCGAGAAGCACATGGCGACCGATACGCTGAAGGGCTCGATCGGCACGGGTCCGTTCAAGTTTGTTTCTTACACGCGCGGTGACAAGGTGGTGCTCGAGCGCAACGACGACTATTGGGGCGGCCCGGCCTACCTTGACGGGATCGAGGTCCACATCATCCCCGAGCAGTCGACGGCGCTCGCGGCGCTGCAGACCGGCGGCCTCGACTACATGATGCAGACCAATCCGGAGTTCGCGGACCAGATCAGAGCGAACCCCGACCTCCAGCTGCTGACAACGCCGTCGCCGATCTGGGACTATGTCGCTTACAACGTCGAGCGCGAGCCGTTTACCGACAAGCGCGTGCGGCAGGCGTTCTCGATGGCCTTCGACCGCGAGGGCATCGCGCACGGCATCTACAAGGGTCTCGCGGTGCCGGCGCACCATGCGATCTCGCCGGCCTTCGAGGCTTACCATCGCGAGAACGCGGATATTCCGTACCAGTACTACGATCCCGAGCGTGCCCGGTCGCTGCTGGAGGAAGCCGGGTTCGACTTCGACCAGACCATCCGCTTCGATACCTTCACCGAGCGCCCCTGGGGCCTTGTCGGAGATGCCTGCGCCGCGCAGCTTGCCGCCATCGGCATCAAGCTCGAGATCGTGAAGCCGGACTTCAACACCTTCGCCGCCTACTTCTACGGCACGAAAGATTACTGGATCGGCAACTCCTCCTGGACCGGCGGCGGGGTGGACCCCGACGCTATGATGTACAAGCAGCTCGTGAGCGGCGAAGTCTACAATGTCGGCAACTACTCGAACCCCGAGGTCGACGACCTGCTCAAGAGGGCGCGCAGCGAGATCGACATTCCGACGCGGGCCGATCTCTACAACCAGGCGAACCGCATATGCATGGAAGAATGCCCGGTCGCGTTCCTCGTCTTTCCCAATCTCGTCGAGGGCATGCGCAAGGACGTGATGGGCTATCGGTTCCGCGACGAGTTTGCGGGGCCGATGGACGAGTGCTGGCTGGATCGCTGATCGCGCAGGGCGGAGAGTGCTGCGAGCTCCGCGCGTGATGGTTCCCGGACCCCATGGTCCGGCTGAGACGCTCAGAGGTGCTACGGTCGTTAAGCCTTAGCCCGTTGCACCTGCGGTTTCTGGTTACGAGGCTCGTCTGGACGATCTTCGTCCTCGTCGGGGCGAGCCTCGTCATCTTCTTCATCCTGCAAGTGGTGCCGGGCGACCCGGCGCGGGCGATGCTGGGGCCGCTCGGCACGCCCGATGCGATCGAGACCCTGCGCCGCCAGCTCGGTCTCAACGAGCCCCTTCACCACCAGTATTATCTGTGGATCACGCGGGCACTGTCCGGCGACCTCGGCCAATCCATCCTGCTCAGCCAGAGCGTCGCCAGCCTGATCGGAGAGCGCTTGCAGGTCACGCTCATCCTCAGCGGCTATGCCCTGGTGTTTGCCATCATGATCGCAATTCCTGCGAGCATCATTTCGGCGACGCGGCGCAACACGCTTGCCGACTATGCCGGCCGCTTCGTCGCGCTCGTCGGCCTCGCCATGCCAGGCTTCTGGCTCGGCCTCATGCTGATCCTGTTCTTCGGAGTCTATCTCCGGGTCCTGCCCGTCTTCGGCTACGTGGCGCCGGGGGAGGACTTCGTCCAGCACCTGCGCCATATCGTGCTGCCCGCAATCGCGCTTGGGGCCGCCTACTCCGCGCTCATCATGGAGATGAACCGTTCCAGTCTGATCGAGGTGCTGGAGCAGGATTACATCCGCACCGCCCGGGCCGGGGGTCTGAGAGAACGCCGCGTGTTGATGAAGTACGCGATGCGGAATGCCCTCATACCGACGATTACGGTGATCGGCATTCAGATCGGCTATCTCATGAGCGGCGCGCTCGTGGTCGAGGCCGTGTTTGCCATACCCGGCATGGGGCGGCTCCTGGTGAACGCGGTGCTCTCCCGCGACTATCCGCTGGTGCAAGGCTGCATGCTGGTCACGGTGTTGATCTTCGTCGTCGCGAACCTCACCGTCGACATGCTCTACACCGTGATCGACCCGCGAGTCCGGCTCGGCCGGCGCACCTGAGGGCGTCAAGCGCATGCTTCACTCCCTCGCCCAGGAAATGCGCCAGAACCCGCTGCTGGTGGCGTCGCTGGTCGTCTTCGCCATCTACGTATTCGTCGGCGCTGCCGCGCCCGTCCTCGCGCCCTACGACCCCAACATCCAGAACCTGCGGGCGACGCTCGCGCCGCCGACGACCCTCAATCTGCTGGGGGCCGACGAATACGGGCGCGACCTGCTGAGCCGGCTCATCTACGGCACGCGCTCGTCGATGATCGTCGGTGCCGCCGTGGTGGTGTGCTCGGCGCTCATCGGCCTGGTGCTTGGCATACTCTCGGGCTACCGGGGCGGCTTCCTCGACGACCTGATCATGCGCTCCTCAGATGTCATGATGGCGTTCCCCTTCCTGGTTCTCGCCCTCGGCCTCATCGCCGCGCTGGGCGCCGGGCTCGGCAGCACGATCATCGCGCTGACGGCCGCTTTCGCCCCGATCTACGTGCGCATCGTGCGGGGCTGCGTTCTCCAGATCCGTCAGGAGGCCTATGTCGATGCCGCCCGAATCATGGGCGTAGGCGCATCGCGCATCGCCGTGCGCCATGTCGTGCCCAACGTGATGGGGCCGGTACTGGTGCAAGGGGCACTGACCTTTGCGTTCGCGGTGCTTGCTGAGGCCAGTCTCAGCTTCGTGGGCCTCGGGATACCGCCGCCCGACGCCTCCTTCGGCAACATTATCGCGGCGGGCCGCGACTACATCGCCCAGGCTTGGTGGATATCCACATTGGCGGGGGTTTCCATCGTCATTGTCGTGCTCGCGCTGCTCGTCATCGCCGACGGATTGCGCGACGCGATCGATCCCTACCAGCACAGGCTCTGAGGCCGGCATGACGCTGCTCGCCGTAAGTGCTCTTCGCACCCACATCCCGACGCGACGCGGGGTCTTGCGTGCGGTCGACGGCATCGACCTCAGGATTGATGCGGGCGAGATCGTGGGCCTCGTAGGCGAAAGCGGCTGCGGCAAGACGATGGCCGCCTACTCCATCCTGGGGCTGGTGCCGCGCCCGGCGGAGGTCGTGGACGGCGAGATCCTGTTCCAGGGCGACGACCTGCGCGCCAAGAGCCCGGAACAGCTGCGGCGACTGCGCGGCTCGGCGCTGTCGATGGTGTTCCAGGAGCCGCTGACGGCGCTCAATCCACTTTTCCCTGTGGGTACGCAGATCCGCGACGTGCTGCTCCAGCATCAGCGGCTCTCCCCACGCGCCGTGCGCGCGCGAATCCACGAGCTGCTCGATCATGTCGGCATTCCCGAGCCCCGCCATGTGGCCAGGACCTACCCGTTCCAGCTCAGCGGCGGCATGCGGCAGCGCGTGCTGATCGCCATGGCCATCGCCTGCCGGCCTCGTCTCGTGATCGCCGACGAGCCCACGACGGCTCTCGACACGACGATCCAGGCGCAGATCCTCGATCTCCTGCGCCAGCTCGTGGAGGAGGACCACATCGCTCTTCTGCTCATCACCCATGACCTCGGTGTCATCGCCGAGATGTGCCAGCGCGTCTACGTCATGTATGCCGGTGAGATCGTCGAGCATGCGCCGGTGCGCGATCTCTTCGCCTCCTCGCTGCACCCTTATTCCGATGCGCTGCTGCGCTGCACGCCGGCGCTCGCGGACCCGGACCGAGAGCTCGAGAGCATCGAGGGAATCGTGCCCGACATGATCGGGCCGGCAGACCACTGCGCGTTCGCTGACCGCTGCCCCCACGCCGTGCCGCGCTGCCGAGTCGAGCACCCGGAGCTGCAGGCCATCGCCGAAGGTCACAGCGCCGCGTGCCACCTGGCGGGCGACCTCGCCTTCACACGGCCGTCGCTTGCGGCCCCGCCGGTCGCGCCAGCCCCGGAGGCCTGCGGACCATGAGTGCGGGCGCGCAGGACCTCTTGCTGAGCGTCGACAATCTGGCGACGCATTTTCTGGTCAAAGGGGCGTTGCGACGCGCTGGCGGCGGCGTGGTGAGGGCCGTCGACGGAGTCTCGTTCTTCGTTGCCTCGGGCGAGGCATTCGGCCTCGTCGGCGAGAGCGGCAGCGGCAAGTCGACGCTGGCCCGCACGCTAATGCGGCTTCACAAGCCGACCTCGGGGACCGCCTCGTTTGCCGGCGTCGACCTCGCCCGCGCCAGCGAGCGCGAGCTCCGTCCGCTCCGGCGCGACATGCAGATGATATTTCAGGATACCAAGTCCTCGCTCAATCCCCGGCTGCGCGTGCGCAACATCGTCGCCGAGCCGCTGATCACCCATGACCTCGATCACGGCCGACCGTCGATTCTCGCCCTCCTTCACCAGGTCGGTCTCGACGAGCGCCACATCGACCGCTTTCCTCACCAGCTCTCGGGCGGTCAGCGTCAGCGAGTCGGCATCGCCCGCGCGCTTGCCCTGAGACCGAAGTTCATCATCGCCGACGAGCCGGTCTCTGCGCTCGACGTCTCGATTCAAGCGCAGATCCTCAACCTGATGAAGCGGCTGCAGCGCGAGCTCGGAATCGCCTTCTTGCTGATCGCCCACGACGTCAGCGTCGTCAGCTACTTCTGCGACCGCATCGGCGTCATGTATCTGGGCCGGATCGTCGAGGTCGGCCCAGGACGGACGCTGATGCAGCAGCCGAGCCACCCCTATACGCAGGCGCTGGTTTCGGCGGTGCCGCTGCCCGATCCCACGCTCGGGCGCGGTCGCGTCACGCTGCGCGGCGAGATCCCGAGCCCGCTCAACCCCCCGGCGGGCTGTCGCTTCCACACCCGCTGCCCGGTCAGGATCGGGGCGATCTGCGACGACGTGCAGCCGCCGGACTATCCGACGCCGACCGCAGGCATGGCAGCCTGTCATCTGCTCGATCCGCAAGGGGACGCCGGTTTGACCGGCTGAATGACCCCTCGGTACGATGGGATGCCGTCCAGATGGGAGAGAACGCCATGACTCGCTCGGATCGCTTCGAGGTGGGACTGGTCCAGCTCAATTCGGCACTCGGCGATTCCAGCGCCAATCTGGAGCGGGCGATCCCCTACATCGCCAAGGCGGCCGGGCAGGGTGCCGATCTCGTCATGTTTCAGAGCTCTACCTTCAGGGCTACCGGGCCGACGAGTTGAACGCGACGACCGCCGAGCCGATCCCCGGTCCGTCCACCGAGCGCCTGCTGGCCGAGGCGCGCAAGCACGACATCTACATCGTGATGGGCATGGCGCGTCTCGAAGAGGAGTACCCCCACCTCGTCTACAATTCGCTCTGCTTTATCGGGCCTGAGGGGATGGTCGAGTACTACGACAAGATCCACCTGGGCACCTTCCATCCCTATAGGGAGGGCGTCTACTTTGCGCCGGGGCAGCGCACGCCGGTGTTCGACACGCGCTTCGGCCGCGTCAGCCTGCAGATCTGCTACGACGCGTGCTTCCCGGAGCTCACGCGTACCTATGCGGTAATGGGCTCGGTGGTGAACTTGGTGATCTCGGCCGGCCCCAGCGTCGCCAAGGAGACCTGGAAGGTCATTCTGCAGGCGCGCTCGCTGGAGAACCTGTTCCCCTCGGTCTATTGCAACGTGGTGGGCACGCAGAAGGATTTTTCGTTCTTCGGCGGATCGAAGATCGTTAATGCTTCCGGCGTGGTGACGGACGAGGCGAAATTCGACGAGGAGGATTTCATCGTCGGCACCGTCGATGTTGCCGAGGCCCTACTACTCAGGCGTCAGTGGCTGATGTTCCGCGAACGGCGCCCCGACCTGTACGCCCCGCTGACCGCCGAGCCGCCCGTTTTGCCGCAAGGCGCGAAGCGCGCGTCGCCGGGCGGAGCCGAGACCGTTCGGCCCATGGGTCTCGCCGCCGAGTAGCGGCGAGGGCGGAGCCGGCATTTATCTGACGCCTGCACGGCCACTATAGCCCCTACCGCGTGTCGTGGTGGTTGCCGGAGGATGGTTCGCCGCATGCTCTGCGAGACGGTCGACCGAAGGGCGACTGCCGAGGACGTTCAGACCCTGGCGCGTGCGGCGGGTCTTGAGCTGGACTGGGAGCGGGCCGGGGCGCTGGCTCCGATATGTCACGCACTGGCGCGAGCGGACCGGCGCCTGAGCGATCTACCGATGGCGGATTGTGCCGCCGCCGGCCCACCGTGGGGGCGGGTCGTGCACGATGGCTGACGCCGACGCGGATATCGCCTTCCGCTCGATCGCGTCGCTCGGCGAGGACTATCGCCAGGGCGCGCTGACACCCACGACTGTGGTGGACGCCTGCCTGGAGCGGATCGGCCGCCACGATGGCCCGCTCAACGCCATTGTGGCTGCACTTGATGAGAGCGCCCGCACTGAAGCCGCGAAGGCCGAGGAGGAGCTCGCGGCCGGCCGCGATCGCGGGCCTCTGCACGGCGTTCCCGTCGGTATCAAGGATCTGATGGACATCTCAGGCACGGTTACGGGCTTCGGCTCCGATCCCGTGTTTGCGACGCCCGCCGCCCGGGACGCCGCCTTGGTCACGAGCCTGCGCGAGGCAGGTGCCGTGCTGATCGCCAAGACCAACCTGCTCGAATTCGCCTACGGCGCGGTCAACCCCGGCGTGGGGCAGACCAACAACCCGTGGGACACCGACCGCACCGCCGGCGGCTCCAGCGGCGGCTCGGCTGCGGCCGTCGCCGCCGGTCTCTGTTATGCGGCCGTGGGGACCGATACCGGGGGCTCGATCCGCATCCCCGCTGCTTATTGCGGCGTGGTCGGATTGAAGCCGACCTACGGCCTGGTGCCCCTCACGGGTGTCTCGATGCTGTCGTGGTCCCTCGATCACGCCGGGCCGATGGCGCGCAGTTGCGCCGATGCAGCGGCGTTGCTGGGTGGTCTAACGGGCACGCCCGTCGACGCGTCGCCGCAGCCGCTCCGAGGCCTCCGCTTCGGGCTCATCGCAGCGCTCAGGGACAATGACGCGACCACACCCGGCGTCCGCGCTGGTGTGGATTCGGCGTGGGCCGCTCTGCGCGGTGCCGGCGCAACCATCGAGGAGGTCGAGATCGAAGGGCTTACGGAGACGGCCGAGGCCCTGCTTCACGTGCTGCTGCCCGAGGCAAGCGTGATCCTGGGCAGGCTTCTCGATGAGCATCCGGAGGCGCTGGCCGAGCAGACTCGTTCGCAGCTGGAGCTGGGCTTCGCGCTGCCGGCCACCGCGCATGTTCGCGCGCAGCAATTCCGGCGCTTCCTCGGCCAACGCTTCCTCGATCGTCTCGCCCGCTTCGACGCGCTGCTCTCACCCGGCGTGCCGTGGGAGGCACCTGCCGAGGATCCAGATATCGCCGGCGGCCAGGGTTACGGCGAGATGCTGTGCAGCGCGCCCACCAACCTCTGCGGGCTGCCGAGCCTCGTGCTCCCTTGCGGATTGGGCGAGGACGGCATGCCCGTGAGCCTTCAACTGATCGGACGGCCCCATAGCGACGAGCGTCTGCTCCAAATCGGCGCGGCGATCGAGCCCGTGTTCGCGCTGGGCCCGCCGCCTGGATACGGCGCGTCACTGTCGGCGATGGAGGGATTGGAGTAGAGTCGGCCTTGCTCGCGCTCGAAGGGGAGCGTCGCGCAGGAATGCAGCGGTTCAAGTTCGTCCTCTATCGGCCGATTCAACTGATCCCGGTGCTGTTCGGGATCAGCATCATTACCTTCGTGATGATCCAATCGATCCCCGGTGATCCCATTCGCACGCTTTTGGGCATCAAGGCGACGCCGGAGGCGGTCGAGCGCGTCCGGGCCCATTACGGGCTCGATGAGCCGATCATGGTGCGCTACGGCTACTTTCTGAAAAATCTGGTGAACGGCGACATGGGCCGCTCGCTGGTGTACCGGGCCCCGGTCATGGAGATCGTGGGCGAGCGAGTGGGCGTCACGGTCTTCCTGCTGGTCTATGGCGTGCTGTTGTCGCTCGTGCTCACGGTGCCGCTCGCGATCGTCGCGTCGCTGTACCGCGGCCGACCACCGGATCACGCCATCCGTGTGTTCTCCACGGCGGGGCTCGGATTCCCGCAATTCTGGCTCGGCATCATGCTGATCCTGGTGTTCAGCGTGTGGCTGAAGCTGTTCCCGGTCTCCGGCGCAGGCCAGACCTTTGTGGAACGGCTCCATCACCTCTTCCTGCCCGCCTTTACCATCGCGCTCGCGCTGTCGGCAGTGCTGACCCGAAACTTGCGCGCGAGCCTCCTGGCCGAGATCGAGTCGGACTACGTCGCCGCCGCGCGCGCCAAGGGGCTGCCCGGCGCCTGGATCTTCACGCGCCACGTCTTCCGCAACTCGCTGATCCCGACCATCAACCTGCTCGGCGTGAACATCGGCTGGCTGATCGGCGGCACCGTGGTGATCGAAACCGTGTTCTCGGTTCCCGGTCTCGGCTGGCTGCTGACCCAATCGATCTTCGCGCGCGACTACATGACGGTGCAGGCGGTGGCTTTGGCCTTCGCCTTCGCAACGGTGGTCGTCAACTTCGTCGTCGATGTCGTGACCGTGGCTCTCGACCCGAGGATTAAGATGTGACGATCGCAGCGCTGGAGAGGGTGCTGCCCGAGCGGCGCCCCTGGCAGATCCGCTTCGGTAACCATCCGGCGGTGCTCTATGCCGGGGCGGGCGTCGTCTTCGTGTGGATCGTGCTCGCGATCTTCGCCGACGTTATCGCTCCCTACGAGCCCAACGCCCACAACCTGAAAGAGATTCTTCAGCCGCCCAACTGGTCCCACTGGCTGGGGACCGACAACTTCGGCCGCGACGTGCTCTCGCGCATCATCCACGGCACGCGCATCGACTTGCAGATGGGCATCGTGGGCGTCGCGCTGCCTTTCGTCATCGGCACGATCCTCGGCGCGGTCGCCGGCTATTTCGGCGGCATCGTCGACAACATCCTAATGCGTATCCTCGACGTGGTGCTGGCCTTTCCCTGGCTGGTCCTGCTCATGGCGATCATCTCGCTGCTCGAGCCGGGCCTGGTGAGCTTCTACATCGCCATCACCCTCGTCGCCTGGGTGTCCTACGCCAGACTCGTGCGCTCTCAGGTGCTGGTGCTCAAGAACAGCGACTTCGTGATCGCGGCGCGCAATCTGGGCTACGGGCACGGTCGCATCATGTTCCGCCACATCCTGCCCAACGCGCTTGTCCCCTCTATCGTCTTCTCCATGTCCGATGTCGTCCTCGTGATCCTGGCGGGCTCCGCGATCAGCTATCTCGGCCTCGGCGTGCAGCCGCCCACGGCCGAGTGGGGGGTGATGATCTCCGAAGGGCAGAACTTCATCTTCACCGCCTGGTGGATGACCACCTTCCCCGGCCTTGCCATCGTCTGCCTCGCTCTGGGCTTCAGCCTTCTCGCCGACGGCCTCGGCGAGAAACTGGGCGTCAGGGAGTAATGGGAGACATCCTGCAGGTCGAGGATCTGGCGGTCGAGGTCGAGACGCCGGAGCGCAGAATGCGCGCCGTGGACGGCGTGACGTTCTCCCTCGGCGAAGGCGAGGTCCTGGGTCTGGTCGGCGAGAGCGGCTCGGGAAAGACGCTCACCTGCCGTGCGATCATCGGCCTCCTGCCGAGCCGGCGCCTGCGCATCGCAGACGGCGCCATCCTTCTCGACGGCCACGACATTACCCAACTCTCCGAGGACGAGATGCGCGGTGTGCGCGGGCGCGAGATCGGCATGATCTTTCAGAACCCGACGTCGCACCTCGACCCGCTGATGACGATCGGCAACCAGATCGCGGAATCGCTGCGGGTCCACGATGGCCTCCCGGCCAAGGAGGCCCTGGAGCAGGCGGCAGAACTTTTGCGCCAGGTGGGTGTTCCCGATCCCCGCACCCGCGTCCACAACTACCCGCATGAGTTTTCCGGTGGCATGCGCCAGAGGGCGATGATCGCCGCCGCGCTCGCCTGCCGGCCCCGCATCCTGATCGCCGACGAGCCGACGACGGCGTTGGACGTGACGGTGCAGGCGCAGATCCTGCGGCTGTTGCTGGAGCTGAGGGACACGCGCGGCCTTTCCATCATCCTGGTCACCCACGACCTCGGCGTCGTCGCCCAGGCCTGCGACGCGATCGCCGTGATGTACGGCGGCCAGATCGTGGAGCGCGCTGCCAAGGCGGAGTTGCTGCGCCGCCCGCTGCATCCCTATTCGCGCGGTCTCATCGCCTCGCAGCCCGGCTCGGCCGAGCCGCTCAGGGAGCTGCCGACCATCCCGGGCCAGCCGCCGGCAATTGCTGCCATGCCGAGCGGATGCCGCTTCCATCCCCGTTGCGCGCTGGCGGAAGACGCCTGCCGCCACGAGCCGCCGCCGCTGACCGCCGCGCTCGCCGGGCACGAGTCGGCGTGCCGGCGCTGGAACGCGCTGGTGGAGGCCGCGTGAGCGCACTTCTCGAGATCGAGGACCTCGACGTCCACTTTCCGCTGCCGCTCGGACTCAGCGGATTGGTGTCGAAGCGCCGGCGCCGGATCGTGCGCGCGGTCGACGGCGTGAGCCTCGTCCTCAGGCGGGGCGAGACGCTCGGCCTGGTGGGAGAGAGCGGATGCGGCAAGACCACGCTGGGGCGGGCTGCGCTGCGGCTCATCGACGCCACCGGGGGCGCCATCCGCTTCGACGGGGAGGATGTCACGGCGCTCAGGGGCGAGCGGCTGAAGGCCTTTCACCGCCGCGCGCAGATGATCTTCCAGGACCCGCACTCCTCGCTGAACCCGCTCTATAGCGTCGGCCGCGCCCTGCGAGAGGTGCTGGAGGTCCACAAGCTGTGCCCAGCGGCGGAGATGCGCGGGCGGATCGCGGAGCTTCTCATCCAGGTCGGGCTTCAGCCGGAGCTCATCGACCGCCGCCCGGCCGCGCTCAGCGGCGGCCAGTGCCAGCGGGTCGGAATCGCGCGTGCGCTCGCGGTCGAGCCCGAGCTGATCGTCGCCGACGAGTCGGTCTCGGCGCTCGACGTCTCGATCCAGGCCCAGGTGCTCAATCTGCTGATGCAGCTGCAGCGGGAGCTGCACCTGACCATGATGTTCATCTCCCACGACCTCTCCGTGGTTCGCCACCTCTGCCAGCGGGTTGCGGTCATGTACCTCGGGCGCATCGTCGAGCTCGGCCCCACGGAGGAGATTTTCGCGGCGCCGAAGCACCCGTACACGGTGTCCCTGATCGAGGC
>JAPPKP010000034.1 GCA_028819955.1 Rhodospirillaceae bacterium
CAACACGTGGATGGCCGGGTCAAGCCCGGCCATGACGTGTTGGGGTTCTCGGCAAAGCGTACGAACTTCTCGATCGGGACACTAGTACTGCACGCGCCGGGTGAGCCCGCCGTCGACGATCAGGTTGGCGCCCATGGTGAAGCTGGAGACTGGGCTCGCGAGGAAGGCCACCGCATCGGCCACCTCTTCGGGCGTGCCCATGCGGCCGGTAGGGTTGAGCCCGAGCGCGAATTTGTAGCGCTCCGGGTCCTTCCGCTTGCGTTGGCCCCAGACGCCGTCCTCGAAGTAGATCGTGCCGGGCGAGACGCAATTCACGCGGATGCCGCGTTCGGCGAGCTCGGTGGCCAGGTTGGAGGTGTAGTTGATGAGGGCGGCCTTGATCGAGTTGTAGGGCCTGACCCCGCCGAAGCTCTCGACGCCCGCGGTGCTCGACACGGTGACCATCGCCGCAGCCTCCGATTCTTCAAGGTGCGGCATGGCCGCCTCGATCGTTCGCACTGTACCGAGGATGTCGACCTCCAGCGCGGCCCGCCAGGAGTCTTCGCCCGGCGCGCCGGCGAGCGCGCTCACGTTGGCGACCACGATGTCGATGCCGCCGAGCCGCTCGGCCATCGCCGCGGTCCAGCGCCGCACCGCGTCACCGTCCGCGACATCGCAGGCGGCACCGATGACGGCGAGGCCTTCGGCTGCGAACGCCGCCAGCACGGCCTCCAGCTTGGCGCCGTCGCGGGCGCAGATGCCGACCCCGCAGCCTTCAAGCGCGAGCCTGCGCGCGATCGCGTGACCGATCCCCCGCGTGCCTCCCGTTACGATGGCCTTCTTGCCGTCGAGCTTGAGGTCCATGTCCCCGACCCTGTGTCCGTTCAGTTTCCCGTTGCGAGTGGGAGTGTCGGGCGCCTGGGCACGCATGTCCAGACGGCGTCGGCCGGGGTCACGAAGAGGTGGGCAGCAGCTCCCTGTAGACGTCCAGGGTCGCTCTGCACATGTCGTCGAGCGAGAAGTTGCGGCGCACGTGGGCCTGCCCTGCCGCAGCCATCCTACCGCGTTCGGCCGGGTGTGCCCTTAGCGCTTGCCGTATTGCATGAGTTAGCGCGTCCGCGTCGCCTGGCGGCACCAGCCACCCGGTCTCGCCGTCGCACACGGTCTCTAACGCGCCGCCGTGAGCGAACGCGATCACGGGCCGCCCCACGGCCTGCGCCTCGACGGGGACGCGGCCGAATGCTTCGGGTCGAAGCGAGGGCGAGACCACGATATCGGCCAGCATGTAGGCCGCCGGCATGTCGTGACACGGGCCGGCGAGCAGCACGGTGTGGCCCGCTCCCAACGTCTTTATCCGTTGCTCGATGCGGGCACGATAGCCCGTGTGCCGCGGGTCCGAGTCACCGACCAGAACGCAGCAGACGCTCGTTTCGATTCGTGCCAGCGCGTCGAGAAGAGTGAGATGCCCCTTCAGCGCTGTGAGCCGCCCTGGCAGCATCACCACCGGTCGCCCTTCCGGCACCTGCCACGCGGCGCGCAGCGCGGCGATGCGGCCTGAGTCCACGCGCGCCGGGTCGAATGCTGCAAGGTCCACGCCGCGCGGAATTGTCCTGATTCTGCCGGGTTCCACGGCATAGGTCTCGGCGATGTGCCGAGCGATGAACGCCGAGACCGCGATGACTCGGTCGCCCCGCGTCATGATCGCGTTGTAGCGGCGCTTTCCCGGCCAACCTGCGGAATAAGCACCGTGGAAGGTTGTAACGAACGGTCGCCCCGTTCTTCGCGCCGCGTAGTAGGCGAGCCAGGCCGGCCAGCGCGAGCGGGCGTGGACGAGATCGACACCTTCCTCAGCGGCCAGTCGCGCGAGGCGCCGACTTGCGCCTAATGCCTGCAGAGAATCGCGGCGCGCCACCGGTAGCGCCGCGTGACGCCCGCCGGCTTCGGTAGCGGCGACGCGGTCTGTCTTTCCCTCGCTCACGATGATGGAACGCCAGCCGGCTGCGGTGAGCGCGCGCGAGATATCGAGCGTCTCCCGCTCCACGCCCCCTACGCCCTCGAGGCGCGGCAGGACTTGAAGAACCGTTGGCATGAACCGTACAAAACAGGGTTGACCCGTACGGTGAGTATCGCTCAGCGCATGATGGCACCCAATCCAGTGTCGCGAAGAGTGCCGGGGCCGGCGCGACGGCCGGCCCCGGCTTCCTCATCACCGAGCCTCATAGAAGCCCGTCGGCCGCGCGCGCACCATGTCGCCGCGCACCACCGCGTCGATGTCGCCTCGGCTGAGCCCGATATCGGCGAGTTCGAGATCGGTCAGGCGCTGGAGCTCATGCCGCGCACGGCTGCGCTCCCGCCATTTCCGGACCGCTTGGGCGATGGGTGCGAAGTCCATGACCTCACCTCCTGTTTCCGGGGTGTCGTCGGTGTTCCGACTGCCCAAGTCAGGCCAGCCGCACACCGTTCATTCCTCCGATATGTGTCCGGTCGTGGCGCGACCGAACCCCACCGGCAGGCATAACTGCTATGCTGCTTCAACATACTGCGGCGCGCACCCGCCTACCCGCCGGGGCCGTCCCCGTAGCGATTGGGGTGAGGGCGCGTTGTGCTCTGGCGACAAGACCCGAGGTGCCGGGAGGGAAGACATGCAGCGCATATCCGATTGGGCAAAGAGAGCTCTTGCAGCAGGTGCAACGCCGTTGGCCGTCCTTGCCGTGCTTGCTCTCGCCGCATGCGCCGGGCCCGTGGGTGGTTTGTATTCGAAGGTTAAGCTGAGCGGACCCGAGAAACGCGCTTTGAGTATCGATAGCAATCCCATGATGGTGCATGTTGCGCTGAAAGACGGCGCGAATCCCAACGTGTATGGGGTACAGGGACGTACCCCTCTTCATGTCCATGTGTGCCGGGAAATAACTGAGGACACACTGAAAATCATAGACATTTTGGTCGACGCCGGTGCGGATCCCAATCGTCGGGAAAAGGAGTGGGAAGGCGGCGATTCCGCCTTGCACAGAGCTCTGAAGTGCAATAGCGACGATAGGAACCTGCCGGTTCTACTTGCAAAGTTGCTTGAGGGAGGTGCGGATCCGAACCTGGCCGCAGTCGGCTCAAGAACCCCGCTGTTCACCGCAATCGAGTTTTCCCAGCCCGGAGACGATGCGGGACTGGCCAGAGTCGTGTCCGTTCTGTTGCGGGGAGGTGCCTCGCCCGATGCTCACCTGGACAGCGGCAACAGCCCATTGCACCACTTGATGTGCTCACGCGATGCGGCGAGGAGCAAGAGAGCCCACAAGGCGCAACCGACCAGACCCAAGACGATCGCCGCGCTCCTGAAGGGCGGCGCGGACCCCAACAGGGAAAAAGTGTTTTCCGGGAACTTCTCAAGCGAAGGCGAGAGTCATGCTCACTATGATGAGCGCGGCATATTTGCGGGCGCAGAAGGACCTTATCACTACGAAGACTTCCATTCGGGGCCGCCGCTGAGCTTTGCGTGCGATCCGAGGGCCGCAGCCGCGCTGATCGAGGCTGGCGCAGACGTTGGCCATGCTGCGAAGATCGCGATGCAGGACGGCCGATCCCGCGTCGTTGCCGCGATGCTCGATAGCGGCGTGGATCCAGCCTTACTGAAGGCGCAAGGCGAACGCACTCAGTGATCGCGGTGACGTTGCGGACGGAAGACGCAGGCATGTTCGACGGCTTCACCAAGACCCGGATCGAGACCTCGTCCATCGCCATCAATCTGGTGAAGGGTGGCGAGGGCCCGCCCCTCCTGCTGCTCCACGGCTACCCGCAGACCCATGCGATGTGGCACAAGGTGGCGCCGCTGCTCGCCCTGCACTACACGGTGGTGGCGCCCGACCTGCGCGGCTACGGCGACAGCGGCAAGCCCGCCTCTGACGATCTCGAAGACCACTGCAAGCGCGCCTCGGCGCGGGATCAGGTGGAGGTAATGGCGGCGCTCGGGTTCGATCGCTTCCACGTGGTGGGGCATGATCGCGGCGCCCGCGTCGGCCATCGCATGGCGCTCGACCATCCCGCGCGGGTGCGCACCTTCACCTCGCTCGACGTGGTGGCCTCCCAGGCGGCCTTCGAGAACATGGATCGCGATCTGGCGTTCTCGTGGTTTCACTGGCACCTGATGCGCCAGCCGGCGCCGTTTCCCGAGACGCTGATCGGCAACAGCGCGAAGCTCTTCCTCGACTTCCTGCTGGAGCAGTGGACCGCGGTGGATGGCGCCGTCGCGCCCGAGGCCTATGCCGAGTACCTGCGCTGCTTCAGCGATCCCGAGACCCTCCACTGCATGTGCATGGACTACCGCGCAATCGCGCTGGACCTGGTCCACGATGAGGCGGACCGGGGCCGCAAGATCGCCTGCCCGATGCTGGTGCTCTGGGCCGGCACCATGCCGAAGCGTCCCGGCTGGCAGACCGGCAAGGGACTCAGCATGCTGGAGAGCTGGCGCGAGCGGGCGGAGGACGTGCGGGGCCGGGCGCTCGACTGCGGCCACTTCCTGCCCGAGGAGGCGCCGGAGGAGACCGCGCGCGAGATTCTGGCCTTCCTCGCCGAGCGCTGACTCGGCCCTCCGTCGGCCGCCCGTGCTTGGAGGCCACGCAGACCGCGACCGAGCGGGAATTCCGGGCTATAACCCCGCCCATGACGGGGCTTCCCTTCACCAAGATGCACGGGCTCGGCAACGACTTCGTCGTGCTGGACGCACGCCGCGCGCCGCTCGCGCTCGACGCCGCGCGAGTGCGCGCCATCGCCGACAGGCGCACCGGCGTCGGCTGCGATCAACTGGTCGTCCTGGAGCCTGCGCGTAACGGCGGCACCGACGCCTACCTGCGCTTCTGGAACCAGGACGGCGGCGAGGTCGCTGCCTGCGGCAACGGCACGCGCTGCGCAGCCCGGCTGCTGCTGGACGAGACCGGCGTGGACCGTGTGAACTTGGAGACCGATGCCGGGCCGCTCGCCGGCCACGAGGCAGGCGCGGGCCAAGTGCGCGTCGACATGGGACCGGCGCGGCTGGACTGGCGCGAGATCCCGCTGGCCCGCGCGATGGACACGCTTCACGTCACCGTCGGCGCCGGGCCGCTCTCGAACGCCGTGGCGGTCAACATGGGCAACCCGCACGCGGTGTTCTTCGTGGACGACGCGGAAGCCGTGCCGTTGGCCGAGATCGGCCCACAGCTGGAGACCGACCCGCTCTTCCCCGAGCACGCGAATATCGGCGTGGCCCAGCGCCTCGCAGATGACCGTCTCAGGCTCCGCGTCTGGGAACGCGGCGCCGGTCTCACCCAGGCTTGCGGTACCGGCGCCTGCGCCGCAGCGGTCGCGGGCGCGCGGCGCGGGCTCACCGGGCGCGATGTCACCGTCGTCCTCGACGGCGGCGAGCTTGGGATCGTCTGGCGCGAGGACGGTCACGTCGAGATGACCGGCCCCACCGCCGCGAGCTTCACGGGCGTGTTGCCGGCATGAGCGGTCTCGAAGTCATCACCATGGGCTGCCGGCTCAACGCCTACGAGTCGGAGGTCATGCGCGCCCGTGCCCAGGCAGCGGGTTTGACAGAGGGCGTCATCGTCAACACCTGCGCGGTCACGGGCGAGGCCGAGCGACAGGCCCGCCAGGCGATCCGCCGCGCCAGGCGGCAGAACCCGAACGCGACGATCATCGCCACCGGCTGCGCCGCCCAGCTCGACCCTGCAGCTTACGCCGCGATGCCCGAGATCGACCGGGTCGTCGGCAACCGCGAGAAGCTCACGCTGGAGGGGTTGGCACCCGATGCGGAAGAACGAGTCGCGGTCGGCGATATCATGGCGGTGCGGGAAACCGCCGGCCATCTGATCGCGGGCTACGAGGCCAGGGCGCGCGCATTCGTCCAAGTGCAGAACGGCTGCGACCATCGCTGCACCTTCTGCGTCATCCCCTTCGCGCGCGGGCCCAGCCGGAGCGTGCCGCTCGGCGCCATCGCGGCCGAGGTGCGGGCGCTGGTGGCGGCGGGCCATCGTGAGGTAGTGCTGAGTGGCGTCGATCTCGGCCACTACGGCGCCGACCTGCCGGGCAAGCCCAGCCTCGGCGAGGCGGTGCGCCGCCTGCTCCAGGCGGTGCCGGAGCTGCCCAGGCTCAGGCTTTCCTCCATCGACCCCGTCGAGATCGACCCGGCGCTGGAGCGGCTCTTCGCCGAAGAACCGCGCCTGATGCCGCACCTGCACCTCAGCGTTCAGGCGGGCGACGACCTGGTGCTCAAGCGGATGAAGCGGCGCCACTGCCGCGCCGACGTGCTGGCGCTCTGCGAGCGGCTGCGCGCGCGCCGGCCGGAAATCGTATTCGGCGCCGACCTGATTGCGGGCTTCCCGACCGAGACGCAGGCGATGTTCGAGAACACGCGGCGCCTGATCGAAGACGCAGGCCTCGTCTGGCTCCACGTCTTCCCCTATTCGCCCCGTCCCGGCACGCCTGCGGCGCGCATGCCCCAGGTGCCTGGGCCCGAGCGCCGCGCCCGCGCTGCGGCGCTGCGCAAGGCTGCGGAGGGTCCGCGCCGGCACTTCCTGGAAAGGCGAATTGGTCGTGACAGCCAGGTGCTGCTGGAGAGGCCCGAGAGCGGGCGCGACGAGTGCTTCGCCGAGGTCGCGTTCGACCGTCCGGCGGGCGAGCCCGGCGCCCTGGTGCAGGCGCGCATCACCGGCGTGGCAGGCGATCGCCTGATCGGGACCGCAGCCTGATGGCGCGGGAAGACGGCGGCGGGCGCGGCCTGCTCGCGCGCCTCAAGGCTGGCCTGAGGCGAACCTCGAACAGCCTCACCGGGGGCATCGGGGCCATCTTCACCGGCCGCCGGCTCGACGACGAAGCGCTCGAAGAGTTGGAAGAGCTGCTTATCGCCGGCGATCTCGGCGCGGCGACCGCGGCCGAGCTCACGGCGGAGCTCGCCCAGCAGCGCTTCGGCAAGGAAGTGACCGCCTCCGAGGTGCGCCGGGCTCTCGCCGACCAGATCGCCGACCTGCTCACACCGGTCGAGGGGAGGCTCGCCATCGACGCCGACGCCAAGCCCCACGTGATCCTGGTGGCCGGCGTCAACGGCACCGGCAAGACCACCACCATCGGCAAGCTCGCCCAGCGGCTCAGCCGCGACGGGAAGCGAGTGATGCTGGTCGCGGGCGATACCTTCCGCGCCGCCGCCGTGGAGCAGCTCACGATCTGGGGTGAGCGTGCTGGCGCACCCGTCGTCGCGCGTGCAGATGGCGGCGATCCCGCCGGGCTCGCCTTCGATGCGCTCGAGCGCGCCCGTTCTCAAGGCATCGACGTGCTGCTGATCGACACCGCCGGCCGGCTGCAGAACAAGGCGCATCTCATGGCCGAGCTGCAGAAGATAGACCGCGTGCTCAAGAAGCTCGATCCGCGCGCGCCGCACAGCCGCCTCTTGGTGCTCGATGCCACCACCGGCCAGAACGCGCTCAATCAGGTCGACGTCTTTCGCGAGGCCGTTGCCGTCGACGGCCTCGTGATGACCAAGCTCGACGGCACGGCGAAAGGCGGCGTCCTGGTGGCGCTGGCGCGGCGTTTCGGCGTGCCGGTGGTCGCTATTGGCATCGGCGAAGGGATCGACGACCTGCGCCCCTTCGAGGCCCGTGCCTTCGCCGCCGCCCTGATGGGTCTCGACGAATAGCGTCAGCGGCGTGCGGGGATGCCCGGCCGGTAGTCGCCGACGTCGCCCACGGGATTGGTGAACGGCGCGAATTCGCCGCTCACGGGCGCCTCGGCATGGTGGCGGAGTGCCCAGGTCACCGACGGGAAGGCAAGGGAATCCCACGGGATGTCGTTTGGCTCGAAGAGTTCGACCTCCAGGCTCTCGAACCCCGGCGCGACCTCGGGGTGTGCGAGGTGAGCCCGGTAGAAGAGCTGCACCAGGCTGATGCGGGGGATCGTGTAAACCGCGAGCAGCGCGTCGATCACGATTTCGGCGCCGGCTTCCTCCTCGGCCTCGCGCCGGGCGCCCTCGGCGGGCTCCTCGTGCAGCTCCAGGAAGCCGGCCGGCAGCGTCCAGAAGCCGGCCTGCGGCTCGATCGCCCTGCGGCAGAGGAGAATGCGCCCCTCCCAGGTCGCGACCGAGCCGACGACGATCTTCGGATTCTCGTAGCGGATGAAGCCGCACGCATCGCAGACCAGACGCGGCCGGTCGTCGCCCTCCGGCACCCTGCGCGCGATCGGGCCGCCGCTGTTCGGATAGCGCCCCATGATCCTGAGTATGAGGCGCGCGCTCGCCGCGTGTCCAGCCGCCCCGTGACTGAGCGCGGCGTCGCAGGGTCGTGATCGATCGGCTGCCGAACGACACGATGTTGTGATGGGGGATACCGCATGGCACGACTCATGTTATGCCCTATGGCCGTGGCATGATGATTCTGGCTGGTGACTAGCGCGAAGCGCAGGGACCGCGCGCCAACGTCAGAAGGAGATGGACCGATGAGACTCAGCAGGAGACGCTTCGTTCAAGGCTCTGCCATCGCGGCCGCATCGTCGATGGCGCCACTCTCGGGCTTGATCGGGCCCGCGGCAGCACAAGATGCCGCCCACGGACTCTCGCTCTTCGGCGACCTCAAATACGGACCCGACTTCCCGCACTTCGATTACGTCAACCCCAGCGCGCCCAAGGGCGGCCTACTGCACCTCGCCACGGTCGATACCTTCAGCACGCTCAGTCCCTTCACGCTCAAGGGCGTGAGCGCGGCAGGTGCCGGCCTGCCGTTCGAGAGCCTGCTTGAAGGCTCCGCGGACGAAGCGGATGCGGCCTACGGGCTGCTCGCAGCCGGCGTCATACTCGCGCCCGACCGGCGTAGTGTGCGCTTTCAATTGCGGCCGGAGGCGCGTTGGCACGACGGCACCCCGATCACGGCCAGCGATGTGGCATTCTCGTACGAAATCCTCACCACCGAGGGCCATCCCGCCTACGCCAACAACCTGGCCGGCGTCGAGCGGGTCGAGACCACCGGCGATCACGACGTCACCTTCCATCTCGCCGATCCCGACAACCGCAAGTTGCCGCTGATCGTGGGCGGGTTGTCCGTCGTCTCCGAGGCCTATTACCGGGACCGCGACTTCGGCGAGACGACGATGGAGCCGCCGCTCGGCAGCAGTCCCTACCGCGTTGCCAAGGTCGATCCGGGCCGCTCGGTCACCTACGAGCGCGTCCCGGACTATTGGGGCTCCCAATTGCCGCTCAACATCGGCCGCTACAATTTCGACACGATCGTCTACGACTACTACCGTGATCGCACGGTGCTGGTGGAGGCGCTGAAGGCGGGCGAATACGACTTCCATGAGGAGTACACGTCCAAGGTCTGGGCGACGCAGTACGACATCCCCGCGGTCGAAGAGGGATGGCTCGTCAAGGACGTGCTGAAGGACAACACGCCGTCGGGCGTGCAGGCCTTCTTCTTCAACACGCGGCTGCCCAAGTTCCAGGATCGCCGCGTGCGCGAGGCTCTAGCTTACGCCTTCGACTTCGAATGGCTCAACAAGAACCAGTTCTATGGAATCTACGACCGCATGGCGAGCTACTTCGAGAACTCGGAGCTCGCGGCACGCGACCTGCCGTCCGAGGCTGAGCTGGCCGTCCTCGAGCCCCACCGGGGCGCCGTGCCTGAGGAGGTCTTCACCAAGGCCTTCGTGCCGCCCAGCTCCGACGGCTCGGGCAACAACAGGCGCAACCTGCGCACCGCCCGCACCATGCTCGAAGAGGCAGGATGGGTGACGAAGGAGGGCGCGCTGGTCAACGCCGAGACGGGCGAGCCGATGACCATCGAGTTCCTCTACTTCGAGCCCACATTCGAGCGAATCTATGCGGCCTTCGCCCGTAGCCTCGAGCGCCTCGGCGTGGGCGTGACTCTTCGCCTCGTCGACGGCGCACAATACGAAGAGCGGCTCAAGACCCACGACTTCGAGATCACGACGATCCGCTTCGTGTTCAGCCTCTCGCCCGGCGCCGAGCTCAACTCCTTCTTCGCGTCCAGCACCGTCGATCAGGTTGGCTCCTTTAACATTCCCGGCATCAAGGACCCCGTGGTCGACGCGCTGATTGGCGAGGTTGCCGCAGCGACCGACCGGCCGAGCCTGATCGCGGCCGCTCGCGCACTCGATCGTGTGCTGCTTTGGGGCCACTACATGATCCCGCAGTGGTACAAGGGAGCCCATCATCTTGTATACTGGAACAAGTTCGACCGGCCCGCACTTAAGCCGCGCTATTCGCGGGGCGTCTTCGACACCTGGTGGATCGATCGAGAGAAGGACCACGCCTTGAGGGCCTACCGCGAAGGCGGAGCTTGAGGGCCGGAGAAGGCCGCCGGCAACGCCTCCGGGCTTCGGCCTCGGCCGGCTCTTCACTCGGCCAGTCGATCCTGAGAGAGGGCGGGTGCTAAGCCAGAGAAAGCGCACGGCTTAGCACCGCCCGCGCCGCGACAGCCATGTTCGCCTACATCGTCCGCCGACTGCTGCTGATCATCCCGACGCTGTTCGCGATCATGGTGATCAACTTCGCGATCATCCAGATCGCGCCGGGCGGGCCGGTCGAGCAGGCGATCGCGGAGCTCACCGGCAGCGCCGTGGGCGCCACTGCGCGTATCTCCGGCGCGGGCCCCGGCGAGGTGGGGACCGAGAGCCAGTTCGACGTCGGCCAGCGAACCGAGACGAGCAAGTACCGCGGCGCGCGCGGCCTCGACCCGGAGCTGATCGAGAGGCTGGAGAAGGAATACGGATTCGACAAGCCGCCGCTCGAGCGCTTCCTCCATATGATGGGCCAGTACGTGCGCTTCGACTTCGGCACGAGCTTCTTCCGCGACGACCGGGTGGTCGACCTGGTCCTCGACAAGCTGCCGGTCTCGATCTCGCTGGGGCTCTGGACCACGCTTCTGGCCTATCTGATCTCGATTCCCTTGGGTATCGCCAAGGCGGTGCGCGACGGCCAGCGCTTCGACGTCTGGACCAGCGGCGTCATCATCGTCGGCTACGCGATCCCCAACTTCATTTTCGCGATCCTCCTGATCGTGCTCTTCGCCGGCGGCAGCTACGTGGACTGGTTCCCGCTGCGTGGACTTGTCTCCAACGACTTCGGCGAGCTCTCCCTGCTCGGCCAGATCGAGGACTATTTCTGGCACCTGGCGCTGCCAATCCTGGCGATGGCGGTAAGCGGCTTCGCCACCACCACGATGCTGACCAAGAACTCCTTCCTCGATCAGATCAGCCAGCACTACGTCATCACCGCGCGCGCCAAGGGCCTGACCGAGCGCCGCGTGCTCTACGGCCACGTGTTCCGCAATGCCATGCTGATCATCATCGCCGGCCTGCCGGGCGCCTTCATCGGCATCCTGTTCACCGGCGTGCTCCTGATCGAGGTCATCTTCTCGCTCGATGGGCTCGGGCTTCTGGGCTTCGAGTCCCTGCTCAAGCGCGACTACCCGATCATCTTCGGCACGCTCTTCTTCTTCACCCTGCTCGGGCTCGTGGTGAACCTGATCGGCGACCTCATGTACGTGATCATCGACCCCCGCATCGACTTCGAGACGCGGGAGGTGTGAGCGGTGACGCTTTCCCCCATCACGCGGCGCCGCTTCTACAACTTTCGCGCCAACCGGCGCGGCTACATCTCGTTCTGGATATTTATCGTCCTGTTGTTCCTCACGCTGTTCGCCGAGTTCATCGCTAACGACAAGCCCATCGTCCTGCGCTACGACGGCACGCTCCACTTCCCGATCTTCTTCGAGTACGCGGAGACCGAGTTCGGCGGCGATTTCGAGACCGAGGCGGACTACCGCGACCCATTCGTCGCCGAGCTGATCGATGAGAAGGGCTGGATGGTCTGGCCGCTGATCCCCTACAGCTACCGGACCATCAACTACGACCTGCCTGTGCCAGCGCCGGCCCCCCCATCCGGCGACAACTGGCTCGGCAAAGACGACCAGGGGCGGGACGTGCTCGCGCGCGTGATCTACGGCTTCCGATTATCGGTCCTGTTCGGCCTGATTCTTACCGTCGCCGCCTCGGTCATCGGTATCGCCGCGGCTGCGGTGCAGGGCTTCTTCGGCGGCTGGATCGACCTCACCTTCCAACGCTTCATCGAGGTCTGGTCAGGGCTGCCGCAGCTCTTCATCCTGATCATCCTGTCCAGCATCATCGAGCCCAACTTCTGGGTCCTGCTGGTGATCCTGCTGCTGTTCAGCTGGATGGCGCTGGTGGGCGTGGTACGCGCCGAGTTCCTGCGCGTGCGCAACTTCGACTACATCCGCGCGGCGCGCGCGCTCGGCGTCGGCAACCTCGCGATCATCTTCCGCCACGGGCTGCCCAACGCGATGGTCTCGGCCGTCACCTTCCTCCCCTTCATCCTGGTGGGCTCGATCACGTCGCTCACCTCCCTCGACTTCCTGGGCTTCGGCCTGCCGCCGGGCGAGCCGTCGCTGGGCGAGCTTTTGCGCCAGGGCAAGGCGAACCTGCAGGCGCCCTGGCTCGGCATCGTGAGCTTCGTGGTGCTCGCGGTCATGCTGAGCCTGCTCATCTTCATCGGGGAAGCCGTGCGCGACGCCTTCGATCCGCGCAAGCTGGTCGGCCGGTGAGCGGGGTCGCATGAGCGCGCTGGTCACCGTCCGCGACCTCTCGGTCGACTTCACGAGCGCCGGCGAGAGCGTGCGCGCGGTCACGGGCGTCTCCTTCGATATCGAGCGGGGCGAGACCGTGGCGCTGGTGGGCGAGAGCGGCTCCGGCAAGTCGGTGACCGCGCTCTCGATCCTCCAGCTCCTGCCCTATCCGGTGGCATCGCACCCGAGCGGCACCATCGACGTGGACGGCACAGAGGTGATTGGCGCTTCTCCGCGCATGTTGCGCAAAATCCGCGGCAACCGGATCTCGATGATCTTTCAGGAGCCCATGACCTCGCTCAATCCGCTTCACACCATCGGCCGTCAGGTGGCCGAGGTGCTGACGCTGCACCGGGGCCTCTCCAAGCGCAGCGCGCTCATGCGCGCGCAGGAGCTGCTGGAGATGGTGGCGCTGGGCGAGACCGCCAAGCGGCTCAAGGCTTTTCCCCACGAGCTTTCCGGCGGGCAGCGCCAGCGTGTGATGATCGCCATGGCGCTCGCCTGCGAGCCTGACCTCCTGATCGCCGACGAGCCCACCACCGCCCTCGATGTCACGGTCCAGGCGCAGATCCTGAAGCTCTTGGGCGAGCTGCAGCAGCGCCTCGGCATGGCGATGCTGCTGATCACCCACGACCTCACCATCGTGCGGCATATCTCGGACCGGGTTTACGTGATGCGGGATGGCGTCATCGTGGAGGAGGGCAAGACGGAGCGCGTCTTCGAGGCGCCCGAGCACGACTACACCCGGGCATTGATCGCGGCCGAGCCCAAGGGACAACCGCTCGCGGTGGGAGGCGCGGCGGAGCAAGTCGTCACCTGCGACGACCTCAAGATTCACTTCCCGATCAAGGCCGGCGTATTCCGCCACACGGTCGGCCACGTGAAGGCGGTGGATGGCGTGACGCTCTCGATCCGCGAAGGGCAGACCGTCGGCATCGTCGGCGAGAGCGGCTCCGGCAAGACCACGCTGGCGCTGGCCCTGCTGCGGCTCATTTCGAGCAACGGGCCCATCACCTTCGAGGACCGCTCGATCCAGGGTCTCACCTTCAAGCGCATGCGCCCGCTGCGACGGCGGATGCAGATCGTCTTCCAGGACCCCTTCGGCTCGCTCAGTCCGCGCATGACCGTGCGCCAGATCATCGAGGAGGGGCTGAAGATCCATCGGCTCGCGAACGGCGACGGCCCGGACGATCCGGTGGGCGCGGTGCTGGAGGAGGTCGGGCTCGAGCCCGCGATGCAGGACCGCTACCCGCACGAGTTTTCCGGCGGCCAGCGCCAGCGCATCGCCATCGCCCGCGCGCTCGTGCTGAAGCCCCGCCTGGTGGTGCTGGACGAGCCCACGTCCGCGCTCGACATGTCGGTGCAGGCCCAGATCATCGACCTACTGCGCGATCTCCAGGCGCGGCACCGCCTCGCCTATCTCTTCATCAGCCACGATCTGAAGGTCGTCCGTGCGCTCTGCCACGAGGTAATCGTGCTGCGTGACGGCCTTGTGGTGGAGACCGGGCCCACCGAGGCGATCTTCGAGCGGCCCGAGACCGAATACACCCAGGCGCTGCTCGCCGCCGCACTCGACCTCAAGGCGACCGAGACCGGCGCCGTCAGGATGTAAGTGGGCCGCCGCGACGGCCTACGCGAGCGCGAACGTCAGTCCCTCGGCCTCGAACCGGCGAAAGTCCCGCTCATTGGCGGTCGCGATGGGCGCGTCCTCGGCGATCGCCGTCGCTGCAATCATGCAGTCCGTGAACAGCCTGCGCCGTCGTCCCGAGAGATTGAACAGGCGTGCCGCTACCTCGGCGTGGGCGGGCGTAAAGTCGATATAGCGATCTATGACGCGGGCGGCGACTTCCAGCGCTGAGGGCTCGAACGGGCCGCACAAGAACTCCGTCCAGGCGACGGCGCTCACAGCTAGCGTTTCGTCGGCATCGATCCATTCTTGAAGCGCTCGCCCCTCAGGCGATCCCAATGGGAGCGCCCTGATCAGGAAGCTCGTATCAAGATGGATCATCGAAGACGGATAGACGCTTGCGCCCAGCTGCGTCACGCGTGGCTCGAACCTCCCGCGCCCATGCTTCGACATCGATGCCGCGCCGTTGCACGTAGTCTTGCAATTGCCTCAGGGCTTCCAGCTTTTCGCGCGCGCGCTGGCTCCTTTCTCCCGCCGCAGCCGTGCGGATGGCGCGGCGCAGCACTTCGGACTTGGACACGTTCCAGCGGCGCGCGAGCGATTCCAGCGTGCGCACTGTCTCGACATCCAGCGAGTAGGTCGACTTGATCGTCGTTACGGCCATAAAACAGAGTATGGCCATTCTCCAGCCATGTCAAGCTGGCGGCTTAATAGCCCGCGAAATAGCGCTCCAAGACGCCGAGATAGATGTCTGCCAGGCGATCGATGGCCCCCACGGGCACGCACTCGTCGATGCGGTGCATGGTGCGGCCGATCAGACCGAACTCCGCAACCGGGCAGTGGTCCTTGATGAAGCGCGCGTCCGAGGTGCCGCCGGTGGTGCTGAGGGTGGGCGTCATGCCGGTCACGGCGGCGACGGACTCGGCGATGATCGCGCTGAGCGGACCCGGCGGGGTGACGAAGGCCTCGCCGGAGACCTCGGTCGCGAGCTCGTAAGCCTCGCCGGTCGCATCGAGGCACGCGCGGAGGGTGCGCTCGAGGCTCGCTCCGGTGTGGCGGTCGTTGAAGCGGACGTTGAAGCGTGCCGCCGCCGCACCCGGTATGACGTTCGTCGCTTCGTTGCCGACATCGATCGAGGTGAGCTCCAGCCGGCTCGGCTGGAAGTGGTCCGTCCCCTGGTCCAGTTCCAGCGCGATCAGGGCGTCGAGCAGGGCGACGAGGCGGGGCAGGGGGTTGTCGGCAAGCATGGGATAGGCAACGTGCCCCTGACGGCCTGTGATCCGGAGCGTTCCGTTGAAGCTGCCGCGCCGGCCGATCTTCACCATCTCGCCAACCTCGTTGGGGTTGGTCGGCTCGCCCACCAGGCAGGTGTCGAGGGTCTCACCTTGCGCAACGAGCCAATCCAGCACCTTGCGCGTGCCGTTGATCGCCGGCCCTTCCTCGTCTCCCGTGATGAGCAGGCTGATGGAACCTGAGCCCGCGCCGGCCGCCCCCAAACGCGCCACGGCAGCCACGAAGGCGGCGATCGCCCCTTTCATGTCGGAGGCGCCACGCCCGTAGAGGACGCCGTCTTCAACTTGCGCCGCGAAGGGCTCGCGGCTCCAGCCCGCGCGGTCGCCCGTCGGCACCACGTCGGTGTGGCCCGCGAAGCAGAAGTTGGGCCGGCGTTCGCCACGCCGGGCATAGAGGTTGTCGACCCGTGCGGTGCCCGGCTCCTCGAAAGGCAGGCGGTGGCAAGTGAAGCCGAGCGCCTGAAGCGCTTCCTGGAGTACGTCGAGTGCGCCGCCGTCGGCCGGTGTGACGCTCTCACAGCGGATCAGCGCGCGGGCAAGCGCCAGCGGATGCGCGAGCGCATCAACGCTCGTCAGGTCCTTTGTGCTCGCCCCGCTCAATTGCGGAGAAGCTCGTTGATCGAGGTCTTGGCCCGTGTGCCCGCGTCCACCCGCTTGACGATCACCGCGCAATAGAGGCCGGGGCCGGGCGATCCGTCCGGCAGCGGCTTGCCTGGAATCGAGCCTGGCACGACGACCGAGTAGGGCGGAATGCGCCCGCGATGGATCTCGCCGGTCTCGCGATCGATCACCCGGGTGGAGGCGCCGACATAGACGCCCATCGCCAGCACCGCGCCCCGCTCGACGATGACGCCTTCGGCCACCTCGCTGCGCGCGCCGACGAAGCAGTCGTCCTCGATGATGACCGGGT